>JAUNPP010000171.1 GCA_030536685.1 Lachnospiraceae bacterium | reverse complement strand
TGGAAACAGAGCGGGAGACGGAAACGGAGCGAGAAGTGGAAACGGGGCGGAGGCCGGGAGATCGTTTGAGAAAAGAAGAGATAAGGAATGGGAATTTGAAAAGAGAAGGGCGCTTGAGAGGAGAAGACGGGAATTTGAACGAAAAAACATTGACCATTAAGAATTTTATATTTTCGGTACTTTTGATGCTTTTGTTTATCAGCTTTTCGGTGGTGGTGACATTGAATTTCCGCCAGCTGTATTATTTTGATATGGATTATCTGGATATTCCGGCTGCTTCCGGGCTGGAAAAGTCGGTTGTGCGGGAAAATTATGATGCTCTGATCGATTACAACAGTATGTTTTACCGGGGAGAACTGGAATTTCCAACTCTTCCCATGAGCGAAAGCGGAAAAATCCATTTTGAAGAGGTGAAAGATATTTTTGTGGGCTTTCAGAAGCTCTTCATCGCGGATCTGCTGGTCTGTGCGGTTCTGCTGGTGTGGCATATCCGTAAAAAGTCCTTTGCGTTTTTAAAGCTGGCGGGAAGTGTGACAGTTCTTATCCCTGCGGTTCTTGGCGTACTGATTGCTCTGAACTGGGACTGGTGCTTTGTCACCTTTCATCATCTTGCATTTGATAATGATTACTGGATTTTTGATGCAGCGACGGACCCGGTGATTACGATATTGCCGGATTCATTTTTTATGCATTGTGCGCTTATGATTCTCGGAATCGTGCTTTTCTGCGCGGCGCTGTGTTTTGTGGCAGGAAAAATTCAAAAAAGGTCTTTTTTTGGCGCATGATAGCCGATCAGGATTGTTCACACGTAGGCGCAGGTTTTGGGAATCATCAGCATTCCGATAAGAGAAATCGTGTCAAATCTTGGCGTGAACTTTACCTGAATTTTATATAATTAGCAAGTTGGATTTTACAAAGCTTTTGTAGAGTAATAGCAATGGGTTGTGCCGGTGCGCGTTATGTGGTTTCGCAGCTGGTACAGGCATGATAAACAGCTAATAAGCAGCTATTAAACAGCTATGTGAAGGAGTAACAGCTATGAACAGAAAATGGAGAAAGCAGATAACAGCGGGTATGCTGGCAGCAGCGCTGGTATCTGGCAGCGTATTTACATCATTTGCAGCAGATTATACTGCAGCACCCGATGGAAAGACAGATGCATCGGAGATGGCTTCCACAATGGGTATTTCCAAGGCGTGGAATAACTGGAAATCCGAATGGGAAGAGGTAAAAACAGACTGGACACAGATTTCACTGACACCGGGCAGCGATGCAAGTCAGCTGAATTTTGCATGGTACACCAAAAAAGCAGCAGAAGGAAAAAATAAAGCGCCTAAACTGATGATCGGAGAAGGCAAAACCATGCGTAAAGCAAAGGTTTACACTGCTGCTCAGACAGAAGTAGAAGGGGAAACCGACAGCGAAGGAAATACCTACTACTCCAATAAAGTCACTGTAAAAGGACTGAAAGAGAATAAAACCTATTATTACAGCTACAATAATGGAAATGGCTATACAAAGCCTGAAAAATATAAAACAAAATCAACAGATGAGTTCAGCTTCATTTATGTGGGCGACCCTCAGATTGGTTCATCAAATGAATTAAAGGGTGAAGACAGCGATGAATTTTACGCTGCACAGTCCGATTCTGTTCGCAGCGATTCCTTTAACTGGGCTGCAACTCTGAATGCGGCTATGAAAAAATCCGCAAATAAAGCAAGCTTTGTAGTATCTGCTGGTGACCAGATTCAGACAACCAAAAAGAAATCACCGAATAAAGATGCATCAAAGAGTGAAATTGAGTATACAGGTTATTTAAGCCCTGAAATCTTAAAATCTCTCCCGGTTGCAACCACAGTAGGTAACCATGATGCAGATAATGCTAACTATACCTATCATTTTAATACACCCAACAGCAGCGAACTGGGTTCCAATGGAATCGTAGGCGGCGACTACTACTTTACTTACGGCGATGTGCTGTTTATGATGTTAAACACACAGGATACCAACGTGGCAGAGCATAAGCAGTTTATTGAGCAGGCAGTTGAGGCAAATAAGGACTGCAAATGGAGAATCGTGACACTGCATCAGGATATTTACGGTTCCGCAGAGCACTCCAATGAACCCGAAATTACCAACCTTCGTTATGAACTGACACCTTATTTTGAAGAAAATGATGTGGATGCTGTTTTAACAGGACATGACCATGCATACTCCCGCAGCAAAATGCTTCTGGGCGGAACACAGTCAGAACTTGCAGCTGCCTATACAGACGACGAATTTGACGCACAGCTTGATAAAGATATGGACACAAAGGGTGATGAGGAAACGACACTGTTCACAGCCCCCGGAAATATCAAAGATGACACAACTGATCCTGAAGAACAGAAGTATCTGGAATACCTGAACAGTATCATGGATGCTGATGCAGTAGAAAAAATCAGTGAAGAAAACGACACCGTATTTAACCCCGAAGGAATTCTTTACATGACAGCAAGCTCCTCTTCAGGCAGCAAATACTATGACCTTGTTCCCAGAATGCAGACTTACATTGCGGGAAGATGGCAGGAAGACGTACCGACCTACTCTGTAATCGATGTAGATGACGATTCTCTGACAATCAATACTTACCGTACTGACAACGGAGAGAAAATCGACAAATCCTTTACAATTGTAAAAGGAACCGAGTACAGAGAACAGCTTCAGGCAGCAGTTAACAGTGCGAAAAAGAATGAAATCAAGGCAAAACACACTTATACAGCAGCAAGCTACAAGGTATTTGCTAAAGCATACTGTCAGGCAGTAAAGGTTCTGCGCAATAAAAAAGCAACTGAAACAGAACTGAAAAATGCTTACACAGCTCTTACAGAAGCAAAAGCAGGTCTGGTAAAAAAAGCATGCTTCCAGAAAAAACAGTAATGCTAAGAAGTAATGGTTAATAAGAAAAAGTTAAGTATATGAAAAAAAGATTAAGCAGGGGAGGATGTCTGGCAGCTGCCGGCATCCTTTTCCTTTTGTTTTTTTTGTCGTTTCGTGGAATTGAAAAGGCAGAGCTGCTGGAAACAGAAGGGCGCAATTTTGAAAAAGCAGAGGTAGTAGAAGTGCTGGCAGATAACGCTGCGGGAAACCAGGCGTCTGCCGGAAAGCAGCGTGTAAAGCTGAAGCTGCTTTCCGGTGAGCACAGCGGAAAAACCGTGGAGGCAAACAGTTCCTCGGGTTATCTGTTTGGGGCACATTGTAAGGTGGGAATGAAGGTAATTGCAATTGTCAGCGAGTCAAACGGGGAACTGGCTGTTTCGGTTTACAGCGAGAACCGCGGGCCGATGGTATGGCTGATGATTGGCATATTTGTTGCAGTTGTGGTGCTGGTAGGCGGAAAAAAGGGAGTTTCCTCGATTTTGGGACTCGGTTTCACCATGCTGTGTATTTTCTTTGTATTTTTACCGATGATATATCAGGGAGTTTCTCCGATTTTTGCGGCGGTGCTGGTTGTCATCCTGACGACGCTGGTTACGATGTGTTTGGTTGACGGAATCACAAGAAAGTCACTCGCAGCAATGGCAGGAACCGTTACAGGCGTGATCGTCTCCGGGATTTTTGCATGGATTTTCGGAAAAGTTACATCGATAAGCGGTTATAACGTATCGGATATTGAAAATCTGGTCTATGTGGGTGAGATGACGGATATCAGGATCGGAGAGCTTCTGTTTGCAGGAATTCTCATTGCAGCTCTGGGAGCGGTAATGGATGTCGGAATGTCGATTGCTTCCACATTAAATGAATTGAAGGAAGCAAACCCGCAGATGACCGTACAGGATCTGTTTCGCTCCGGCATGAATGTAGGGCGTGACATGATGGGAACGATGTCAAATACACTGATCCTTGCATTTACAGGCGGTTCGATTAACACACTGGTGTTTATTTACGCGTATAATTATCAGTATCAGCAGATTATGAATATGTATTCCGTAGGAATCGAGCTGATGCAGGGGCTTTCCTCCAGTATGGGAGTAATTCTGGCAGTGCCGTGTACTTCGCTGATAGGAGCGTTACTTTTGGGGAATAAATTTGGGAGGTGAAGTGTGTTTTAAATTGCTTTTTAAAAATGAAAAGTGGTGAAAGAACATGAGAGCAGAAGAATATATGGAGGAAATATCATAGATACGTGTATTGAGAAGAAATAGATAGTTGTGTTAACATAGGATTAACAATGTGATTGTGAATTTGAGAAATCTGTATCAGTGGAAAACGGAAAGATTCGGAACAATTAATACAATCCAAATATATATGTTAAAATTTGAAGGTGATGAAAACGTGAAGTGTACTGAATGTGGTCGGGAAATCGAAGATAATAAAAAGTTTTGTAAATACTGTGGAGCTTTGGTAAAGCCACATAATGTTTCCGAACAAAAGGCAGAACAGATGGCAAGATGCAAAGCATGCGGCGCAGTTCTGAAGCCGGGTACAGCTTTTTGTACTCAGTGTGGAACACCGATTTCGCAAGCTGTAAATACTTCTGCAAAAGCTCCGTTGAAAAAGCCTGGGAAGAAAGGTAAGAAAGCAGGAAAAATTGTAATAGGAGTTATGACTTTTATTGAGGTGCTGCTTGTTGCTTTTATAGGATACTATTTCGCAAATCAGGATGGTCTTTTTGACCAGAAAGAGAGCAGAAGAAAAACAGAGTTAATTTCAGATACTACTGAAGAAAATACAGCTTCATATGATGATGAAAATGAAAACGTGACAAAGGATGTAGAAGACAAAAATACAGATGAAAGTGTTGCTACATCTGCATCATTGGATAATAATGTAATAGATGTTGATCAACTTGTTTTAAATATAAGGGAAAAGTACAATAAGATTAGAAATGGAATTGATTCTAATTCATATGACACTGTAATAGTTAATGATGGAGTTATGGCATATTCTAATCAAAAGCAGCTTAGTGCGATTGTTGTAAAGAAGAATTATGCTTGTTCTAATTATATTTCTTAAATTTACACGCGATATTTTTATTATGATGGCGGTGAGATTTTCTTTGCATATTACGAGGGCAATGATTCACATAGATTATATTTTGATGGAGAAAAATTATATCGTTGGAGATATTGTTCTGACGCATCAGATAATAGCAAGGCTGTAGACTATGATCAGGAGAATACCTCTGAATACCGTCAATGGGAGAATTGCGTTCTTGCTGACGCTAAGCAATTTAAGAGTTTATGGGAGAATGCCGTTGAAAATGGTGTTGGAACACAGGATTACGTTCTTACAGGCAGTGATATGAGGTATGTTTCAAAATCTGAGCTTAAAAATTTTACTGCTGAACAATGCCGATTAGCCAGAAATGAAATATATGCGCGTCATGGAAGAATATTTAACGATGAATCCATTCAAAACTATTTTAATTCGAAGGACTGGTATGTGCCTTCAGTGGCTTCTGGTGATTTTAAAGAATCAGTGCTTAATGAGTACGAAATCGCAAATAGGGATATTATTGTGGAATATGAGAAGGAACGCGGATATAGATGAAGCAAACATATTTTGAAGCAGGAAGCCCATTATAGGGAATTCACCAATCAG
>JAUNPP010000170.1 GCA_030536685.1 Lachnospiraceae bacterium | reverse complement strand
AGTCCTGGTAGTTTCTGAAGTTTTGGTAGTTTCTGAAGCTTCTGAATTTTCTGAAATAAATTCCTGACGGTAATACCTGGGACTTTTTCCGTAGGTGCTTTTGAACATCTTGGAGAAGGTCAGCGGATTGTCGTAGCCAATGCGGGCTGCGATATCCTGAATCGACAGGTTGGTGGTGCTTAAAAGCTGTTTTCCTTTGTTCAGACGGTAGCTGACCAGATATTCCTGCGGTGAAACATTCAGTTTGTTTTTGAAGATCGCAGTCAGGTAGGAGCGGTTGATACCGATATATCTGGCAATATCATTCACTTTGATATGAGCGTAATTCAGGTGGATGAACTGTACCGCATACTGAACATACAGATCAGGAGAGAAATCATGTCGAACCTCCTGAGTCGGGCTTTTGGTTCGGACAAGCAGCGCCAGCATTTCGTGCAGGTAGGCATTGCGTTTTAGTTCATTGGCAAGCGTCAGCTCGGTAATGCTGATGATCTTATCTGCAATCTCTGCAAATTCTTCAGGGTCGCAGTTGCAGTCGCGTATCCAGGTTTTTTCAAAACCGGCAGATTTGATACAGGGAAGGGCATTTTTACCGCTGAATGCAAACCATGCATATTGCCAGGGGTCATCCATGTTAGCCTGATATTCGACCTCTATTCCGTTTGGCAGAATAAAAATCTGGCCTGCGGAGAGATGGAAGATATCGTTTTGAAGGCGCAGAGTTCCCTGTCCGGTCAGAATAACGTGGAGGTGATACCCTTCTCTGGCAAGCGGACCGAAAGTTTGTCTGGAGGCACAGTTTTCGATTCCGCAGTGAATGACATACAAATCAGAATCGAGGGTATTGACGCAGTCAATGCATCGGTATGAGGACGTAATGTGATAATATTCCTGTGTTGCCATAAAGAGTATCCTTTCTGTTATGTTCCCATTTGTGCCGGGTACTTGCTGCTTTGGCACAGGAGAACGTGTATAAATAGAGAAAGCAGGGGAAAATATTTTTTGCCCCTGATATCATTTTATTTTAAGTAAAAGTATAGTATAAATAAGGTATTCTTTCAAGGCTGTTACAGTAAAAAAATAAATCAGGGAGTAGAATCAATGATTATTTATAATGAAAATGAAAAGGTTTTTAATCTCCATACCAAAAACACAACATATCAGATGTATGTTGAGCAGTATGGATATCTTCTGCATGGCTATTACGGCAGAAGAGTCGCAGATGTGAAGATGGAGCAGCTGCAGAATTATTACGACAGAGGTTTTTCCGGAAATCCCAATCAGGCAGGAAAGGACAGGCTTTTTTCACTTGATACGGCTGCGCAGGAGTATACCAGCTGCGGAATCGGGGATTATCGTGTGAGCAGCTGCGGCGTAATCAACCGCGATGGAAGTACGGCTGCAGACCTGCGATACGTAGGATACAAGATTTATGAAGGCAAATATGCCATCCCCGGTCTGCCTGCGGCTTACGACAACAATGATGAATGCGAGACATTGGAGGTTACTCTGGAAGATCCTTATACCGGGTTAAGAGTGGTTCTTTACTATGCCGTTTTTGAGGCGCAGGATATCATTACACGTAATGTTCGGTTTGAAAATGCAGGTGTTGATACGCTGACCTTAAATCGTGCAATGTCTGTCTGCCTTGACATGCAGCCCGGGGACTGGGATGTGATGCATTTCCACGGACGTCACTGTATGGAACGTCAGCCGGAAAGACTGCGTCAGCCTCACGGAATCACCCGTATCAGCAGCAAACGCGGCACCTCCTCCCATCAGCATAATCCTTTTGTAATCCTGGCATCTCCGGAAGCAACGGAAACCAATGGCGACTGCTACGGCGCGATGCTGGTTTACAGCGGTGATTTTGCAGCGGAAATCGAGATGGATCAGTTCAATCAGACCCGTCTGGTAATGGGAATCAATTCCGAAACCTTCAGCTGGCAGCTGGAATCCGGCGCTTCCTTTGAAACACCGGAGGTTCTGCTGGGCTTTACACATGAAGGATTTTCCGCTTTATCAGGTATGTATCATCGCTTTATCCGCAATAATATCTGCCGTGGTAAATATAAAAATACCCGCCGTCCCGTTCTGGTCAATAACTGGGAAGGTACTTATTTCGACTTTAATCAGGAAAAACTGATTGCAATCGCAGAGGAAGCAAGCTCTCTGGGCATTGAACTGTTCGTATTGGATGACGGCTGGTTCGGCAAGCGCGATGACGATTACAGCGGTCTGGGCGACTGGTATGTCAATGAAAAGAAGGTTCAGCTTGAGAAACTGGCAGAGCGTGTCAATGAGCTGGGAATGAAATTCGGTCTTTGGATCGAGCCTGAAATGGTAAATGAGGACAGTAATCTGTACAAGGCGCATCCCGACTGGGCATTAAAAATTCCCGGCCGTGCTCCGGGAAGATCCCGCTATCAGCTGCTGCTTGATTTTTCACGCAAGGAAGTGGTGGATTATGTGTATAACCAGATCTCATCCGTATTATCAAGCTGCAATATTGAATATGTAAAATGGGATTTCAACCGTTCACTGGCAGATACCTACAGCCTTGCGCTTCCGAAAGCTCGCCAGGGAGAGGTACGTCATCGTTTCGTATTAGGTATGTATGATTTTGCGGAACGTCTGACAAGAGATTTCCCCAATATTCTGCTGGAAGGCTGTTCCGGCGGCGGCGGACGGTTTGACGCCGGTATGCTGTACTATTCGCCTCAGATCTGGTGCAGTGACGACACCGACGCGATGGAGCGGATTCTGATCCAGTACGGAACCTCATTCGGCTATCCCGCATCCAGCGTAGGTTCCCATGTTTCCGCAGTACCCAATCATCAGACCGGACGCATTTCCAGCATGGAGCTGCGCGGAGCTGTTGCAATGTCGGGTATGCTTGGCTATGAGCTGGATCTGACCAAACTGAAACGTGCTGAGAAAGCCCAGGTGCGCAAACAGATCCAGACCTATAAGAAAACAGCAGATCTGGTCATGAACGGAGAATATTACCGTTTATCCGATCCGATCAAAAATCCGGATTACTGTGCATGGTCATTTGTATCCGAGGATAAGAAGAAATGTCTTGTAAACTTTGTATACCTGCACGTAAGAGCAAATGCTCCGCTGATCAATGTACGTTTCCGCGGCTTAAAGCCCGATGCGTATTATAAGGTGCGCGGAACCGAGCAGGTATTGAACGGCGCTGCCCTGATGTACGGCGGATACACCTTCCCGATAACGATGGAAGGGGATGGATATCCGATTCAGATCTATCTGGAAGAAAAATAGAGGGGGAGTGCAGTTCAGGATTCCGTGGTGTCCAGGGGACGCAAGCCGGGTATGATACGAAGTCTGACCGGGGCTAGGGGTGCTTTGCACCAATACGCCCCTTGCAGACTTGTATCATACCCGGCTTGCTGTTTTTTGCCTGTTTCTTTGGCTGCTTCAGAGCTTTTTGTGCTGTTTCCGGTGGTTTTATGGAATGCTGAACTGGTGGGGGGAGCGGCGCGGGTGAGCTTGTGTTGCAGGAGGGATGGGGAGTGGTGTGTTGTTAATGGAAATATTTTGTTTTTGGGGGATTTTCTTTGTGTTTTTGGTTTGGGGAATGGAAAAATCGGGGATGGTGTGTTAAGATATAGATTCAGGATATCATTACATAAATCTATCTGATGCTGCTTATGTCAGGGCTGGCTGAGTATGCAGAGTGTCGTAATTATAGAAAGGATTGTTAGAATGCGGATAGAGCTGGAAGAAGAAACGAGTGAAGAGGTTAAGGAGTATGATGAGCACCGGGAGCGTATTGAGGACTGGGCGGCGCATCGAAAAGAGCATATGAAGGAGTTGCCGTTTTGGGAGCGCGTCAGATGGTATGTGAGCTACCATTGGATTCAGGCGGTTGCGGTGATTTTGATCGTGGCGTTTGTGGGACGTCTGGTTTGGTCGTATACGTTTGGAAAGACTGAGAACTGGCTGGGTGGCATTATTATCAATTCTCAGGTGGAGGACAGCGCTCTGGATCAGGTGGAGGAGGCGTTTGCGAAGACTCAGAAGCTGGATACGAAAAAACAGCTCGTGACGCTTGATGCGGGTTATTATCTGAGCAATGACAGCGATACGATGAACCAGAATGATATGAATTATCTGACAAAATTTGAGGCGAATATATCAATTGGCGCTGTGGATGTGATGATTGCTTCTTCTGAGACGTATGATTATCTGGGAGGCAGGTGTACGTATCAGGATCTGACAGAGCTTTTGAGCGGGGAATTTCTGGCGCAGTTTGATGAAAGTCAGCTTTATTATGGAAAAGATTCCGATGGAAAGGTAGTTTTGAGCGGTATTTCCATTCAGGATACGGATTTTCTGAAGGAAACGTCTATGCTGATTGAAGATCCTTATATTTCAGTTCCAATCAGCACATCGAATCCGGAGCACGCGGCTGCATTTATAGAATATTTGTTTGAACAGTAGGTTCGGGCGGTAAATGACAGACATCAGTCGAGAGGTTGGCGTCTGTTTTTTTGTTTTTTTATGCATTTCTGAGCAGTTTAATTTCCTTTGCATATCCGTCAAGTTCATTTGGCGTTTCCAGATAAAAGGGGAGTTCGCAAAGCAGCGGATGTCTGGTAATGCGGATCAGGGCTTCTGCGCCGATATAGCCTTCTCCGATCTTTTCGTGCCGGTCTTTGTGGCTGCCGCAGGGATTTTTACTGTCGTTCAGGTGAATCGCTTTCAGACGCTTTAAACCGATGATCCGGTCAAATTCTTCTAAAACATCATCGAGATGATAAATAATGTCATAGCCGCCGTCATGGACATGGCAGGTATCGAGGCAGATGCCCATTTTATCTTTTAAATCTACCTGTTCAATGATCGCTGCCAGCTCTTCAAAATTCCGTCCCACCTCGGTGCCTTTTCCTGCCATGGTTTCCAGAAGAACCGTGGTGTGCTGTTCGGGCTTTAAAATGGAATTTAACATTTCCGCAATCATTTTGATACCGGCATCAGCGCCCTGCTTCACATGGCTTCCGGGGTGAAAATTATAGAGATTTCCCGGCAGATATTCCATCCGCGCCAGATCATCCGCCATCGTATCCCGAGCGAGATCGCGAAGCCCCGGGTCAGCAGAGCAGGCATTCAGAATGTAAGGCGCATGGCATAACAGCCTGCCGAAATGATTTTCCTCACAAATCTGCCGAAATCCGGCAATATCTTTTTCATCAAGAGGGCGCGCCTTTGTTCCACGCGGATTGCGTGAGAAAAACTGAAGCGTGTTTGCACCGATCTTAACAGCATTTTCCCCCATTGCAGTAAATCCTTTGGCAATAGAAAGATGAGAACCAATTGTAAGCATAAAAACCTCCTCAGATGATGATGTCAGCATAGCCGACGAGCTGATTTTTTCAAAAACACGGATGGCATCTCTGAAAAAAATCAATCCAGACATATATTATCATATCTGCCACAGAAAAAACAACTGATTAGAGATCAAGGTAAAGCATGATTTCCCAGCCAGCATTAAACCTGCAGCATCACAAACCTGCAGCGCCGGAATTACAGTAATATCCTGTATCACAAACCTGCAACGGCGGAATT
>JAUNPP010000169.1 GCA_030536685.1 Lachnospiraceae bacterium | reverse complement strand
GAGACGTGTTGTAATTAAGATATATATTGTAATAATGATACAAAAGGGGAAGAGTTATGCTGGATGCACATGGTAGAGAGATTGATTATATAAGGATATCGCTGATTGACAGGTGTAATTTGCGATGCGTGTACTGTATGCCGGAGGAAGGGTTTACTTTGACTGCCCGTGAAGAACTTCTGACATATGGCGAGATTGAAAAAATTTGCAGAATGATGGCGGATATGGGCCTGAAAAAGATAAAATTAACAGGCGGTGAGCCTCTGGTGAGACGGAATCTTTCTGAGCTGGTCAGACGCCTGAAGAAAATTCCCGGAATTGAAAAAGTAACGCTGACCACCAACGCAGTGCTTCTTGCACAGCATATGGAAGAATTAAGCGAAGCCGGTATTGATTCCATTAATATCAGCCTGGATACACTGGATCGAAAGCTGTATCAGGAAATTACAAGAAGAGACCGCATTTTGGATGTAAAAAAAGGACTGCAGGCCGCATTGAGACATCCTGAGATTTCATTAAAGATCAACTGCGTGCCGATGGGGCTGCCCGGGCAGGATCTTGTTGAAATTGCGCAGCTGGCGCAGAATAATAAGCTGCATGTGCGTTTTATTGAAATGATGCCCATTGGTTACGGCAAAAACTTCCGTTTTACCGGTGAAGCCGAAATTATTGAAAAACTGGAACAGAAATTCGGAAAGGCGGAGATCTTTACCGGGCGTCTTGGAAATGGCCCCTGTCATTATTATGATTTTGAAGGATTTCAGGGCAAGATCGGGTTTATCAGTGCAATCAGTCACAAATTCTGTGATAAATGCAACCGGGTGCGCCTGACGTCTCAGGGCTTTTTAAAAACCTGTCTGCAGTATAATATCGGAAATGATCTGAAGAAGCCTTTGCGCGCAGGTGCATCAGAGGAAGAACTGAAAAACCTGATTGCAGACACCATCGCCGCAAAGCCAATCGGCCACCGTTTCCTGGAATCGGATATTGCAGATGAAAATAACCTTAATATGTCCCAGATCGGAGGCTGATTCGCGCGTGCACTATCCATGAAGCAGCATTACATCTTCGGGCAATATGTGGAGGGTAACTTCATCTCCCTCATGAAACGTCGACTCAGGACTTTTGTGGATTTTCCATATAAAGGCTTCAGTCGACGCTTTTGTTTTCAGGTAATAATCGTATTCGAAGGGCTGCTCCTCTATCTGTACGATTTGAGCACGGAAAGTATTCTGCAAGCCGATATCGGGCTGGAAATCAGAATCAGACCGGGAGTCAGCGCTTAGCCGGAAATAGTGGGCACGGATAGCGACGTGCGTGACTGTTTCTGAAACCGGCTGTTTCGGAGAGAGCGTAATGCCCCATCTGGGCGCTGAAAGCAGGTGCTCGTGGATTCGCTTAATCGGCGTAATGTTTTTGCAGCCGGTAAGGATCGCAGCCTGTATACTGTCAGGGGCCTGAAATACTTCCCGAATTGGCCCGTTCTGGATAAAGGCCCCTGCATTCATAATATAGAGAAAATCGCAGAGGCGGTAGAGCTCATCCCGGCTGTGCGATACGATCAATACATTTCCGGGGTAATTTCTTATAATATCCCGCATTTCTTTCTGCATGGCGTCTTTTAGATGACTGTCCAGGGCGGAAAAGGGCTCGTCCAGCATAATAATGGACGGATTGACTGCCAGAATGCGGGCGAGTGCGGTGCGCTGCTGCTGACCACCGGATAACTGGGAAGGATATTGATCTTCCAGCCCCTGCAGTCTGCATCGCTCGATCTGCAGCTTTACTGTGGCCTCTGCTTTCTCTTTTTCTTTGCGGGACAGAAAAAAACGACCCTGATTGATGCCGGATGCGATATTCTGAGCAACCGTCATGGAAGGAAACAGGGCATAATTCTGAAACAGATAGCCTACCCCGCGTTTCTGAGGGGGAAGATTGATCTTTTTTTCAGAATCATATAAAATCCTGCCGTTCAGCACGATAGAGCCGCTGTCCGGTGTTTCAATTCCTGCGATACATTTTAAAAACATACTTTTACCGCAGCCGGATTCGCCCAGAATGCCGCAGCAGTTCCCGTTGCTGCTCAAATCGGCCCGCAGCGTGAAATTTCCAAGCTTTTTTGTGATATGTACCTCTAATGACATGGTGATGATACTGCCTTTCTCAATGGTTTTATGGTGAATCTGTTTCTGTAAAATAAGGGTTCTACCAGTGGTGAACATCATGTTTTTTTCTGCCTGATAAAAGATTCATCAGGAGAATAATAATAAATGAAATAATCACGATGATTACAACCCAGATTCCTGCGGTCAGATAATCCCCATCCTGGATGACCATTGCAATCTTCTGGGAAATGGTGCCGGTTTTGCCGGGGATATTACCGGCGAGCATGGAGGTGGCGCCGTATTCTCCCAGCGCGCGGGCAAAGGAAAGGATCGTTCCGCTTGCGACACCGGGACCGGCTGCGGGCAGAACGATACGCCAGAAGATAAGCGTTTCGGACATTCCGAGTGTGCGGGCGGCATAGATCAGGTTCATATCGATCTGTTCAAACGCTGCACGTGCGTTGCGGTACATAAGGGGAAATGCAATCACGGTCGCCGCCAGAACGCATCCAAGCCAGCTTTGAACGACCCGAATATCAAAGCTGTTATATAAAAAGCTTCCGAAAGGCCGTCTGAGACTGAAAACCAGCAGCAGAAAAAAGCCTGCCACGGTGGGAGGGAGGATCATGGGCAGCGTGAGCAGTCCGTCAGCAACGGCACGCAGCTTAGGGCCTGCGTGCAATACCCTCGCAGCAACAAAAATTCCCAGAAAAAAGGAAATTACAGTAGCAGCAATCCCTGTTTTTAAAGAAATAAATAGCGGGCTCCAATCGAGAGAAGCAAGTAAAGCAAATAGCTGATCCATAGTAAGCTCCTGTATAAGTAAAATCTGATAAAAGGGAAAAAGATCCGCAGACCAATTCAGGCGCGGATCTGTCTGTACTCTTTATCTTATGATCTTTCAATATTGGTGTCAAATAAATATTTATCAAAAACAGCAGATGCTTCGTCCGAGAGAATGAACTGGTAAAAATCTCTGGCAGCTTCAGATTGAGCCTGGTCGGCCTCCTTGTTGACAACACGGCAAATGGGATAAATTACATTTCCTGTCAGATCATAGCTTACTTTCTGAATGATTTCCAGTTTATCTTCAAAGCCGCAGGTATCGGAATAGTAAACCGTGCCAACCTCGCATGAGCCCTCTATAACAGCGGTGCGAACCTTGCTTACATTGCTCTGTTCACTGATTTCTGCTTTGCCAAGTGCATCGGAAACCTGAGCTGTTGTGATCGTGGAAACATCATCTGTTTTAGGAAGAAGCTTCAGATTGACCATCGCCTGGCGCGTATATTTGCCGACCGGCACACTTCCGCCGGCCAGAGCAATGCTTTTTGCCTTGCCGATGGTTTCCAGACCGGTTACTTTTGTATCGGCATTTTTGGCTTTTACCACACAGACCTGATTGTTGACGACATTCGCGCGGGTTCCTCCCATGACCAGCTGATCGGCTTCCAGAGCATCCATCTGCTTCTGTGCTGCGGAAAAGAAAATATCACATTCAAAACCTTCCTGAATCTGCTGAAGTAAGGTACCGGAGCTGTCCGCATTATAGCTGATTGTGACCTCCGGATGTTTTTCACGGTACATGGAAGCAAGTTCTTCCATAACAGAACTTAAACTTGCCGCGATAAAAACGTGAATTTCAGTATTCGTATCTGCATCACCTGAGCTGTTTGCGCTATCCGGAGCAGATGTGCCGCCTTTTTTGCCCCCGCATGCGGTCATGGAAAGGATTATAGCGGGTACCAGAAGCAGAGAAGTGAGACGTAAGTAAAGTTTTTTCATGATGTTCTCCTTTTTCAATGTAAATTAGTTTGGTACAGAACTGTTTAGTTTAGTTCAGTTTGGTTCAGTTACGTTCGATTTTATCTTAAAAACTATGAAAAGTCAATTGCTTTTTGTATAATATACATATATAAAACATGAAAAATATATTTATAATTAGATAAAATGCTTTGCAAAATAAGGCGCGGTGTATTTGAAACTGTGCTTAACGCGGCTGTTTTGATTGACATTAAAATAGAAATAGATTAAACTATACAAAAACGAAAACGGGAAGGAAACGATTATGAAAATCAGTGCGAGAAATCAGTTAAAAGGAAAAGTAGTAAAGATGCAGAAGGGAGCGGTTAATTCGATTGTCACCATTGACATCGGGGGCGGCAATAAGATTACATCGGTGATCACGAATGCGGCCGCGGAAGAATTGAAGCTGGAGGTCGGTTCGGATGCGTATGCGATTGTGAAGGCTTCGAATGTTATGGTTGGTGTGGACGAGTAAACAAGATATTAGCAAGATGTTAGCAAGATATTAAAAAGAGATACAGACGGGTAAGATGGAAAAATTTTATACGGCACAGGAAGTTGCCGATTTTTTAAAGATTAAAAAAACAACAGTATATGAACTGATCAAAAAGAAAAAACTTCCCTCTTCAAAGGTAGGGAAACAGCTCCGTATCAGCAGGACAGATCTGGATGAATATCTGAATTATCATGACGATCATACCGGAGACAGCGATGCCAGGGCAGCAGCGCTTCAGACCGTGCAGCCGATGTCCGTAACAGATGCCGCAGACAGCGCACTGCTTACGCAGGATTATCTGCGCAATATGAGCGGACTGATTGTCAGCGGACAGGAAGAACTGATTTCTGTTTTCTGCGCGCATTATCAGCTGGAACCGGAGCATCTTCCGATAATTCAGCATTCACTGAATTTTTATGACAGTCTTTATGCACTCTATTTTGAAAAGGTACATGCAGCCTTTACGCTGCTGCCCCGTTCTGCCACGCAGGACAGAGCGCAGAATCCGCTGACTTATCTGGTCCCGGGAGTAAGTCTGATCAGCGTTCAGGCCGCGGAGATGACCTGCGGAATCTATATAAAAAAAGAAAACAGCAATGGAATCCATACGGCAGCTGATCTGGCTGCCTCAGGAATCTGTGTGATGGAAGGCGTAAAAGGCAGTATTTATCGTATCATACTGGATGAATGCCTGAAGGAAGCAGGGATTGATCCCGGTAAATTAAAGCGGCATCCTCATGAAAGCATCTCTGCACTGGCAGCGGCAGCTGCCGTGGACAGCGGACAAGCAGAAGCAGCTGTAGGAAACAGCAATATTCTGGGACAATTTCCAGATCTGGTCTTTATACCTTTGAAGCAAGCCGATCTGAAGCTGGTTTTTCCAAAGAAATTTGCACAACATCCAGCCTTTCAGGGAATGATCCATGTACTGCAGTCAGACATTTTCAAACGCCGCCTGATGCAGATGGAAGGTTACGGAAGTACTCATACAGGCGAGATCATGATCGTGTAAGCCAGTCAAAATGAAAAAGGCAGAAAAAAGAAGATATAACCTTCCCTTTCCTGCCTTTTATCCTTTATCCCTTTCCCTCTGTCCCCTCCCCCACGACAAACGCAAGATTTTCCATCGTCCGTTAAACCTGCAGCTGCAGTATTTGCAATATTACGGCATTGCAATATTGTGGCATTACAACAGTACGG
>JAUNPP010000168.1 GCA_030536685.1 Lachnospiraceae bacterium | reverse complement strand
GAGTATAGTTTTTTTGAGTATAGTTTTTGAATTGTGTAAAAAAACAGCGCCGCTGTCATAATACAGGTGTTGCCCGGGGACCATTGGCCTCAGAATCCGGGGAGACTTCGTATTATGGCAGCGGCGCCTTCTTTGGACATTAACTTCTGTCTCACCACAGGCATAAGACACAGGTTTAACATAAGTCCCTGGACATTAACTTCTGTCCTTAGAAAAGATAAACTACCGAATAAAGCTTGTTGTTACTTTGGCTTCTGCTTCAGGTGCATTGATTCCGGCCTGTTTGCCGGCTTCGATGCATTTTAACAGCCATGCCATCTGGTCGGCCAGAACACGCATGATCTGAACGCCTTCTTCGTCCTTCAGGACTTCTTCGGCGCAGCTGCCGTGTACCATATTCCAGTAATTGGAAGATACAACCGGCATGCGATTGATGGTAAAGTATTTATTGATTGCGTCAAGTGTGGCAGTAGTACCGGCGCGGCGGGCGGATACGACAGCTGCTGCCGGTTTGTTAGCCAGATAAGAGCTGCCCGCGCAGAACATACGGTCAAGGAATGATAATACGGTTCCATTGGGGGAAGCATAGTAGACCGGAGAGCCTACAATTAAAGCATCTGCACTTTCCAGCTTGTCGATAACCTCATTAACGCCTCCATCCAGGAAAACACAGCGTTTTTTATCATCCTTTTTGCAGGTACCGCAGCCGCTGCAGCCTCTGACGGGCTTTGCTGCAATATGTACGATTTCAGATTCTACACCGTTTTTTTCCAGCTGGTTGGCGATGATGGACAGTGCAGTGTGAGTACAGCCGTTCTTGTGAGGGCTGCCATTTAATAATAATACCTTCATTTTTTCCTCCTGATACCGCTCCCAGGCGGCATGACTTTTTGGATTGATGAATCCATAGACTACATAGACTAAATAGACTACATAGGTAACAGTTCATCTTATATCCATGAAATAAATATTCTTTCTTATTATAAAGGAAAACGCAGGGGATTGCAACCGGACATTCCGGTGTTCTCTATGGTCCCTTTCACAGGATATTACTGTAATTCCGCCGCCGGATTTTCTTCGGGATTTTCTACCGGGGGCAGGAATTTGTTGAACTGGCTGATCAGGAGCCGGGAATTAAAGTATGCGATCAGGGCAAAGCCGAAGAAGCACCAGATAAATGCATAGAGCGGCAGAAGCTTCAGGTCGCTGTAGGTCAGATACATGGGGAAAATATTGGCAAAGCTGATCATAAGCAGGTTCGGGATATTGCTGATGGCAAAAAAGACGGAATGCTTGATCAGGTTTAACAGGGTATTTTCAAAGGTAGCGATTACCGGAAAGAGGTAAAAAAGGATGATCAGGCAGCAGATACCGATGGCTGCGGTGACGCAGTAGCCGATGCTTCCCACGCTGCCTCCCATAGTTTTGAAAAAATTCAAATCGGCAAGGCAGATAAAGGCAATGATTATCGATATACACCAGACGATCGTGGAACGTTTCCAGTTTGTACGGAAGCCTTTAAAAAAATCTTTTATAACGCTGGTATCTCCGTATCTTACAAGCCGAAGCAGCGCATAATACATAGCAGTAAAGGATGCTCCGATCGTAACCACCGGTATACAGCAGAGCAGGAAAAGCAGATTGAGGATAACGATATTGAAAATCTGTCCGGTGATCCTTTCGAGAAGACTTTCATTACTGAGAAAACGCATAAGAAAACTCCTTTCGTGATAAAAAATGATAAAGTGATTATAAGGCGGGTCGTGCAGACGCTTATAAAGATTAAAGTTACTTTTCAGTATAAATCAGAAATGCAAAAAATGAAATATCCTGATGTGAGAGAAAACTGGAAAAAACAGGTTTTGTGTTGGGTTCGTCAAAATGTCAAATAAAAAAAGTGGAAAAAATGAGGTATAAGTTATTGAAAACTACCTAAAATAAAGAATGTATATAGAAAAACAGCATAAAACGGTGTGAAAAGAGCGTAAATCATAATAGATTAAATGGAAAATGACATGTGAGATACAAAACATGGATTAGTTTTGCATATTAAAAGGAAATGAGATAAAAAAATAGATAAAAAAATAACAGGAGGATAAAAAAGAAAATAATAATTATGTGCAATATGATGACTTTTATTTATCAAAATTATGCAAAAAGTATAATTGTACTTGGATAAATACAAAAAATCACATTGTTCCATATAAAAATAACATTTATCCATATTTTTTTATGTCATATAAAAGTAGAATATGACCAAGGAACAACGAACGAAGTTCCAGAGAAATTCTATTTTTTCAAGGAGGAAGAGAGTATGAAAAAATTGATGGCATTATTGTTATCGGTAGTGATGGTTCTGTCTCTGGCAGCCTGTGGAGGCGGCGATAAGGGCGGTTCCGGATCCGGAGAGAAAAAAGGTGATGGCAAGCTGACAGTTAACATCTGGGATAATGGCCAGCAGAAAGGTCTTCAGGAAATCTGTGATCTGTACACAAAGGAAACCGGCGTAAAGGTTGACGTACAGGTTATCACATGGGATCAGTACTGGACACTGCTTTCAGCAGGCGCTCAGGGCGGCGAGATGCCCGACGTATTCTGGATGCACTCAAACGAAGTTCAGAAGTACATGGAAAACGGCATTCTGCTTGACCTGACAGACAAGATCGCAAAGTCTGAAAAGGTTGATTTAAGCAAATACCCCGCAGAACTTGTAGAAATGTACAAGAGCGAAGGCAAGAACTACGCAGTACCCAAAGATATTGATACCATCGCACTGTGGTACAATAAGAAAATCTTTGATGAATGCGGTATCAAATATCCCGATGACACCTGGACATGGGATACTTACTATGATGTAGCAAAAGAAATTACCGAAAAAGGTAAAGGCAAATTCTTTGGTACAGATATGGCCTCCACAAACAACCAGGATGGTTACTACAACATGATCTACTCCATGGGCGGATATGTTATCAATGATGACAAGACAAAATCCGGTTACGATGACCCCAACACCGTAAAAGCAATGGAATACCTCGGCAAACTGATCAAAGATTGTATGCCCGAAGCAAACATTATTTCTGAAACAGGTACAGACGCATTATTTACCTCCGGTAAGGTTGCTATGATTACTCAGGGTTCCTGGATGGTAGCAGCTTTCAGAGACAACGAATATTCTGCTGAAAACGCAGATATCGCAGTTCTTCCTAAAGATGCAGCAACAGGCAAACGTACTACTATCTACAACGGTCTTGGATGGGCAGCAAGTGCAAAAACTGATATGCCCGAAGAAGCATGGGGCTTAATTGAATGGCTCGGTTCAGAAGATATGCAGAAGAAACAGGCAGAACTCGGTGTTACCATGTCCGCATGGGAAGGCACATCTGATGCATGGGTAAAATCTGTAGAAAACTTTAATCTTCAGGCTCACCTGGATATGATGAACCCCGATGTTGCAGAAATGATCATCAGACCTTACTCCAGAAGCACAATTGCATGGGAAGATTATGCAAGAGGAGATGGATTCAGACCTGCATGGGCAGATCCTGCAAAGATGGCAGATCAGTGTAAGGCTGTTGCAGAACAGATGAACGCAGCTCTGGCAGAAGAAAAGCAGTAATTGATTTGAAAAATTGAGTTCTGTATCCAAAACAGATACAGATTTAAGTATGGTGAGATTAACTGCGGACAGGCAGATCCGCCTGTCCTGATGAATGTCGGCAAAGATGCAATGTACTGCATTTTTGCCGATTTCAAAAAGAGAGGTAAATCCTATGAAGAGTAAACAGAAAGTAACCCCTCGTACAAGAAATGAGTTTATCTGGGGCTGGTTATTTATTATTCCTACAATGCTGGGATTGATCGTACTGAATATCATTCCTATTTTTTCAACAATTTATGAGTCCTTCTTCAAAACCGGCGATTTCGGTATGGGGAATAAATTTGTTGGTGTTGCAAACTACACAAAGCTTTTAGCTGATGCCGATGTATGGCAGGCGCTGATCAATACATTTAAATATGCGATTGTAGAGGTTCCTTTTTCAATCGCAATTGCCCTTGTTCTGGCAGTATTCCTGAACCGGAAGATGTTCTTCCGCGGCGGATACAGAACAATTTTCTTCCTGCCTATGGTAGCAGCACCTGCAGCAGTTGCTATGGTATGGAGATGGTTATACAACTCACAGTTTGGTTTGATCAACAACGTGTTCCATACAAAAATAAGCTGGGTTTCCGATCCTAAAATTGCAATTTTCTCAATCGCAGTAATCGGTATCTGGTCAATCCTGGGTTATAACATGGTTCTGTTCATTTCCGGTCTTCAGGAAATCCCCAAGGATTACTATGAAGCAGCTTCAATCGATGGAGCAACCGGTATTAAGCAGTTCTTCAATATTACGGTTCCGCTGCTTTCCCCTACCATTTTCTTCGTTCTGGTTACCCGTGTAATCGGCGCGCTTCAGGTATTCGACCTGATCTTCATGGTTATGGATTCAGCTAACCAGGCTCTGCCTAAGACACAGTCTCTTGTTTACCTGTTCTACAAATATGCATTTATGCAGAATAACAAGGGTTATGGTTCCGCAATTGTTGTATTCCTTCTCGTAATCATTATGATTATTACCGCTATCCAGAACTGGGGCGAGAAGAAATGGGTTTATTATAATTAAGGAGGCGCATCAGTATGGAAGCAAAAAACAGACTTACTTCAATAGTAATTCATGCAATTTTAATTGTATTTTCGATTACGATGCTGGTTCCGTTTTTATGGATGGCGTTGACTGCATTTAAGACAGTAACAGAATCAACATCAGTAGACCCGTTTGTAATTTTCCCCTCTATCTGGAGAAAAGACGCATTTGAAACCGTTATTAAAAATATGAACTTCTTACTGCTTTACAAAAACACACTGCTGATGGTAGCAGGCCGTGTTCTCTGCGCAGTATTAACCGCAACAATGGCAGGCTACGCATTCGGACGTCTGGAATTTAAGGGCAAAAAGTTTATGTTCTCTCTGGTTCTTCTGCAGATGATGGTTCCTGCTCAGATTTTCATCATTCCCCAGTACCTGATGGTATCTAAAATGGGTATGCTGAATACTACATTTTCACTGGTATTCCCCGGTATGGTGACCGCTTTCGGTACTTTCCTGCTGAAAACAGCTTATCAGGGACTTCCGAAGGATCTGGAAGAAGCAGCTCGTCTTGACGGATGTAATATCGGACAGACTTTCCTGTTCATCATGCTGCCGCTGACACGTTCCGGTATGGTTTCTCTTGGTATTTTTACAGCCGTATTCGCATTTAAAGACCTGATGTGGCCGATGATCGCCAATACAGAAGTAGATACAATGCCCCTTTCAGCAGCACTTGCAAAAATGCAGGGTCAGTATACAACAAACTACCCTCAGCTGATGGCTGCATCACTGCTGGCTTGTATTCCGATGATCGTTTTATATCTGATTTTCCAGAAACAGTTTATTGAAGGTATTGCAACCTCCGGTGGTAAACTGTAGGATATAGCTTGTTATATCCTGCTATATAAAAAAGGGAACTGCAGGTAATGCGTAAGTGCATCACAATGCAGTTCCCTTTTGGGATTTTATTTTTTCAGAAAGTTAAGTTTTTCAGAAAGTT
>JAUNPP010000167.1 GCA_030536685.1 Lachnospiraceae bacterium | reverse complement strand
TGAAAAACTAAAATTAAAAAGCTGAAATTAAAGCTCTGAAAATTCAAAATAAGCCTAAGGAAAAGGCTGGAAAGGGGAAATATGAGAAAAAAACTGATACTTGCTTCTTCGTCGCCCAGAAGAAAGGAGCTGTTGACTCAGGCAGGATTTTCATTTCAGGTTCTGCCGGCCAATGCGGATGAAAATATTACGGAGACAGCTCCTGCAGAAATGGTAAAAAAACTGTCTGAGCGAAAGGCGTGTGCATCGATGGAGGCCTGGGAGCAGCAGGGAAATCTTTCGGATTCTGTTATTGTTCTGGGAGCGGATACGATTGTTGTACAGGAAAACGGAGCAGAAAGCAGGATTCTCCAAAAACCGGCAGACCACAGACAGGCAGCAGAAATGCTGAGGCATCTGCAGGGAAATACGCATTGCGTCTACACCGGAGTTACGTTGCTTTGGCTCAACGAAAAGAAACAGCTGGAACAGATTACATTTTCAGAAAAGACAGATGTAACCTTCTATCCTATGACAGAAGCGGAAATCCGGGAATACGTTGCATCCGGTGAGTGTGATGATAAGGCTGGAGGATATGCGGTTCAGGGACTGGCTATGAAATACATCAAAAAAATTGATGGTGATTATCATAACGTAGTGGGCTTGCCGGTCGCAGCAATCTATCAGGTTCTGCGAAAACGAAGCCTTGAGCTGGAAGCGCAGAATACACCGTGTGGTCAGTGATATCAGAAAAGAACTTGTTCAGGTATATGGTGTTCAGGTATATGACCTGAACTGGAAACGCAGAATATACTGCGGCGATAAGGATTAAAATATATGGAAGAAAATAAAAGAAAAAAACAGGGGAAACGAAAAGCTTTTCTGCAGATTTTGGCATTTATGCTTGCAGCGGCATGTATTTTTACCGCCTGCAGAAATGGGGAAAAAAGCGAAATCCGTATTGTTGCTCCGCTGTCGGATTCCGAGCTGTTTAAGATAGGAGACGAGGTTTGTTCGGTTCCGGAAGCAATGATCCTGGTAACAGCCCAGAAAAAGGTTGTAGAGGATGTATACGGAAAGGAAATCTGGTCTGTGAAATCAGATGGCATTACATTTGAAGAAAATGTAAAGATTTCATTAAAAGATTTTCTGGCCCGCATGAAATGCATGAAGCTGATGGCGGCTGAAAATGGGATTTCTCTTTCTGCTGAGGAAGAAAAAATTCTCAGCGCTTGCACGGAAACCTACTTATCTCAGCTGACAGAAAAAGAAAAAAAGGCGCTTTCTCTGGAAAAAACGGATGTAAGGGAAATGTTTACGTCCTATTATTATTATAATAAGCTGATGGAAGTGCTGACTTCAGATATGGAAATGGAAATATCCGATAATGATGCGCGGATTATGCAGATTGAATGTATTTTTGTCAAAAAGACGGGAAAAGATCTCTCGAAACGGCTTGCCGATATTTTGAAAAAAGCGAGAGAAAAGGATAAGTTTGCAGAAACGGCTAAAAAGTACGATGAGGGCGGAAAGACCGCGATGTCTATCTCACGCGGACAACTGCCAAAAGAGCTGGAACAGACTGTATTTTCCATGACAGATGGTCAGATCAGTGATGCGCTGGAAACAGCAGAGGGATATTATATCATCCGCTGCGTAAAGGATTATGACCGTGACGCGACAGCAAAGCATAAAACCGAACTGATTAAAGAGCTGAAGGAAAAAAGCTTTACAGAACAATATGATGATTTTGTGGAAAAGCTGACAGCACAGTTTAATCAAAAGGCATGGAACCGGATTTCACTGCCGGATGCAGTTTCTTTATCAAAAGCAGATTTTTTTGCAATCTATAACGAAAATATTAAAAAATAGCGATCATTTTGTTAGCACTCATTTGAAATGAGTGCTAATTTTTGCTTGACAAACACAGAACACCGTATTATGATATGTACTGAACCAAAAAAGTCTGCAGAAAGTCTTTTAAGACGCCGCTGTTTTTTGACAACCTGCAGCAAAAATACAAAACAGAATGAAGTTTAGGAGTGATAAAAAATGGCTGTTAAATCAGGTAATTTAACAATTAATAGCGAGAACATTTTCCCCATTATTAAAAAATGGCTCTATTCAGATCATGATATTTTTTACAGAGAATTGATTTCCAATGCATGTGATGCGATTACAAAGCTGAAAAAGCTGGAAGTGATGGGGGAATATTCATTTCCTGAAGATTACAAGGCAAAAGTAACCGTAAGCATTGATCCTGAGGAAAAATCCATTACTGTAGCAGATAACGGTATCGGTATGACATTTGAAGAAGTAGACGAATACATCAATCAGATCGCTTTTTCAGGTGCTGCTGATTTCCTGGAGAAGTATAAAGATAAAACAAGTCAGGATCAGATCATCGGACATTTCGGACTTGGCTTTTACTCCGCATTTATGGTAGCAGATAAAGTTACCATTGATACCCTTTCCTGCAAAGAAGGTGCAGAAAGCGTTCACTGGGAATCTGAAGCAGGTGTTGATTTTGAAATGAGCGCCGGCAGCAAAACAGAGGCAGGTACTTCCATTAAGCTGTATCTGAACGAAGACAGCTATGAATTCTGCAATGAATACCGTGCAAAAGAAGTTCTGGAAAAATACTGCTCCTTCATGCCTTCCGAAATCTATCTGGAAGTAGTGGGAAAAGAACCTGAAACCGATACGATTGATGAAGCAGAGCTTCTGGATACAGATATCGTAGTAGAGCGTTTTACCGAAGAGGCTGAAACCGAAGAAGTAGAAAAAGAAGACGGAACCAAAGAGCTGGTGGAAACAAAACCTGTACAGAACAAGGTGAAGATCCAGAAACGCCCCGTTCCTGTTAATGAGATTAATCCTCTGTGGAATAAGCATCCCAATGACTGCACCGATGAAGAATATAAAAACTTCTACCGCAATGTATTCCACGATTATAAAGAGCCTCTGTTCTGGATTCACCTGAATATGGATTATCCTTTCAAATTAAAAGGAATTCTGTATTTCCCCAAGATTAATATCGAATACGAATCAGCAGAAGGCGTAATCAAGCTGTACAACAATCAGGTATTTATCGCAGATAATATCAAGGAAGTAATCCCGGAATTTTTGATGCTGTTAAAAGGTGTGATCGATTGCCCTGACCTGCCTTTGAACGTATCAAGAAGCGCACTGCAGAACGATGGTTTTGTAAAGAAGATTTCCGATTACATCACCAAAAAGGTAGCTGACAAGCTGACCGGTATGTGCAAGGTGGATCGTGAGAATTATGAAAAATACTGGGACGACATCAATCCCTTCATCAAATACGGATGCCTGAAGGATGAAAAATTTGATAAGAAGATGAAAGATTTCATGCTGTATCACACAACAGAAGGCGGCTTTGTCACTCTGGCAGATGAACTGGAAAAGAACAAAGAAAAGTATGAAAACAAGATCTTCTACACAGATGATGAAAAGGCTCAGGCGCAGTATATTACAATGTTCAAAAATGAAGAAATCGATGTAGTTGTACTGAATCAGAGAATTGATACTCCTTATATCCAGCATCTGGAACAGGCAAATGAAGGCCTGAAATTTGTCCGCGTAGACTCTGATCTGAACGATATTTTCAAGGATGAAACCGATGAAGACCAGAAAAAACAGCTGGAAGAATCTGCAAAAACACTGACAGAGCTGTATAAAACAGTCATGCCGGATGAAAAGCTGGAAGTAGCGCTGGAAAAATTAAAAGATACAGAAGTTGCCTCCATGATTACCTTCTCCGAAGAAGGCCGCAGAATGCAGGATATGATGAAGATGTATGGCATGGATTCCTCCATGTTCGGCAGCGAAGGGCTGAAACTGGTATTAAACGCAAATCACCCGCTTGTAGATTATGTTCTGAAAAACGGCGAAGGCGCACATACCTCCGATATCTGCGAACAGCTTTACGATCTGGCTCTGTTAAAGCACGGAAGCCTGTCACCGGAAAGAATGGCAGCGTTTGTGGCAAGAAGCAATAAGCTGATGCTGGAGCTGAAGTAAGAAGAGGCAGCCGAAGCCAATGTTGAAGCTGTATTTCGATTACGGATTTCAGAAGATGAAAGATGTATTTTGATGTACAGAAAAAGTGAAATGTAAATGTATGAACACCTCCAAAAAAGGCTGGTTTTCTTAAAATCTATCAAGTGACAAAGGTTGCTTTTTAAGAAAATCAAATGAATTTGGAGGTGTTTTTTTGTTGCTGGATGATGTGTTAGAGGAGTTTATTCTAAATTGCAGAATCAGAAAGTTATCAAAGAAAACTATTGTGAGTTACTGTAACGCAAATAAGGCATTGTTTCAGTTTTTAAAATCAGAATATGGGATAACCAAACTGGAGAAAGTAAACAAGGTCTGCATGAAAGCTTATATTGAACACTTGATAGAAAAAGATTTGAAGGAATCATATGTCAATGCTCAGATACGGAATTTCAGAGCGTTTTTTAAATATTGTGAGGATGAAGGGTATATAATCGTTAATCCGGTGAATAGAATACGCTGGCAGAAAGAGGAAATGCCGATTATTGAAACCTTTACAGATGCTGAAGTTATGCGGATGATGCATTACTACAAGGGCAATCGTTACATGCAAGCTAGGAATCGTTTAATATTGGCAATTTTATTTGATACAGGTTTGCGCTGCCATGAATTATGTGATTTACGTGTGGGCGATATCAGGGAAACCTATCTTCACATTAGAGGCAAGGGGAAAAAAGTGCGGCATGTTCCAATATCTGATATATTACGGAAGTATATGTTACAATATGAGCGTGCGAGAAGACCCTTTATTAAAAGTAAATCAACAGAGTACAGTGAGTTTTATCTACTTTCTCAGAAAGCAAAACCACTTTCGGAACCGACAATATGGAGAATTGTACATAATGTTGGAAGAACTGTTAATGTAAGACCGCAGATCAGATGCAGTCCACATACTTGCAGACATTATTATGCACAAAAATTATTGCAGAATCACGTGGATCTGTATTCCGTATCAAAACTGCTGGGTCATTCTAACTTGCAGATTACAAGAAGGTATCTGCAGTCAATGGATGATAATGCATTTTTTGAAATGAACAGTGATTCAAGCCCATTGAGTACATTAGCTGCAGGAATAGTTGTACATAAGAGGAAGGGGCAGGAATAGGTATGAATAATTTTCGACGTTATTATCATGTAAGTGATAAATTGCAGGAAGATTTTATTCAAGTTCCGCAGTTGCTTTTTAAACTTCCTCAATACCGATTAATGAACTCTGACGCAAAATTACTGTACGGTGTTTTAAGAAACCGGATTAAGCTATCCATACAAAATCAATGGATAGATGAAAATAACAGAGTGTATATGTATTACACACGGGAACAGATGGCAGAAATGCTTTCTGTATCCTTACCAACTATACGAAAAGCAATAAAGCAATTACTTGACAAAGAACTGCTACAAGAGGAAAGGCAAGGACTTAACCGCCCTAACCGTTTATATTTACTTAAAATCCAGACGCCATTAGCCGAAGAAGCGTTTTCGGATAATTTAGATTCAGACGGCTATTCAGATTCAGAGGATATTTATAAATCCGGACAATTGAATACAGATTCAGAGAATATGCAGAAATTCACCTATCTGGACAGAAAAGATGTTTCACCCGGACAGAAAAAATCTTTC
>JAUNPP010000022.1 GCA_030536685.1 Lachnospiraceae bacterium | reverse complement strand
AGAGTGTGCTATAGAAGATGAAGATGAGTGTGATATAGAAGTTGACTTTTTTTCTGCTCCCGAGTATACTCAAGAAAGATTTATCTTTCAAAAGATAAGCTTCCGGCGAACTGCGGTGAGAAACAGATAAAAGTCAGGCAGAGTCTGATATCTATTGTTGGCAGATACGCCTGAGGCGCATTTGAAATAAGGAGTTTGAACTAAAATGATCAGTTTTACTAACGATTATAGTGAGTGTGCACATCCGTTGATTCTTAAAAATCTGGCGGAGCATTGTTATGAGCAGAATGAAGGATACAGTGAGGACAGACATTGCAAAAACGCATCAGATCTGATTCGTTCCTATCTGGGCAATATAGATGTGGAAATACATTTTCTTAATGGAGGTACACAGGCGAATCTGACGATTTTAAGTGCTATGCTTCGTCCGTTTGATGCTGTCATTGGGACAGAACGGGCACACATTAATACTCATGAAACCGGAGCAATAGAGGGCTGCGGACACAAGGTTCTGGCTATGCCCGGAGAGGATGGAAAACTGACTCCCGAGGATATAGAAGAAGCAGTAGCACAGAATACAACGGTACATATGGTACATCCTGCTGCGGTTTATATTTCTGACACCACAGAGATTGGATCTGTTTATACAAAAGCAGAGCTGACCCGGATTCGTGAGGTGTGCAACGAGCATGGACTGCTGCTGTTTTTGGATGGCGCCAGACTTGGTTCTGCGCTTACCAGTGCTGCTAATGATCTGACATTGCGTGATCTGGCCTGGCTCACCGACGTATTTACGATTGGCGGAACAAAAAACGGAGCATTGGCAGGAGAAGCAGTTGTAATATCAAACAGTCTGCTGCAGAGAGATTTCCGGTATTATATGAAGCATAAGGGCGCTATGAATGCGAAAGGCTTTGTGCTGGGAATGCAGTTTGAAACATTATTCAGAGACCGGTTGTATTTTCAGCTGGCAGAGCATGCAAACCAGATGGCGGAACTAATCAAAGATGCCTGTGTAGCTGCTGGTTTTCCTTTTCTGACAAGACCTGTATCCAATCAGATCTTCCCGGTAGTAGATAATGATACGATAGCGCGTCTGCAGAAGGACTTTACTTTTGAAATTTGGGAACCTGCAGATGACAGTCATCAGATCATTCGTTTTGTAACTTCCTGGGCGACCAGAGAGGAGCAGGTTCAGGAGCTTGTGAAAGCAATCCGCAAAAAGTAAAGGCAGAAAGGAATTTGGTATATCTATGAAGATAATGTTTGCATCTGATATTCACGGCTCTGCATATTACTGTCGGAAGCTGATAGAGCGTTATCAGGAGGAAAAACCGGAAAAGATGATTCTGTTGGGAGATTTGCTTTATCATGGTCCCCGCAATGATCTTCCGGAAGAGTATGCTCCCAAGAAAGTAATAGCAATGCTGAACGAGATTCGGGAAGAATTACTTTGCGTCAGGGGGAATTGCGAAGCAGAGGTTGACCAGATGGTGCTGGAATTTCCTGTTTTAGCAGACTATATGGTAATGTTTGAAAAGGGAAGAATGTTTTTTATCACCCATGGACATGTCTATAATAAAGAAAATCTGCCGATGCTGAAAAAAGGAGATTTACTGATTCACGGGCATACCCATATTCAGGCAATGGAGGATTGCGGAGATTTTACCTATATAAATCCCGGATCCGTATCTATTCCCAAAGCGGGGAATCAGCACAGCTATATGATGTATGAAGATGGAATTTTTTCTATAAAAAATCTGGCTGGAGAAGAAATCATGTCTTATACATTATGTACAGTATGATTTATATATTATGCACAGTATAATTCATATATTATGACATATAAATTGTAACTTATATGTTATAACTTATAAATTAAGACTTATACGTTATGATAAGCGGTATATGATTAACCGTCTTAACAGCGTGTTTTGGTGCGCTGTTGTATAAATAAAAAAACCTGTCCTATAAGACAGGTTTTTTTATGTTTAACATTCTCTTAAAATCCGGAAATCCGGTTGAACAGAGTAATGTTTCGCATCCCGCTGTTATCATACGTCTTAAAATTAAGCGATGCCATTAACAGCTTTAGCAAGTCTGGATACTTTTCTGGATGCATTGTTTTTGTGGTATACACCTTTTGTGCAAGCCTTGCTGATAACAGAAGTAGCATTGATTAATGCGCTCTGAGCAGCAGCCTTATCACCAGCAGCAACAGCAGCTTCTACTTTTTTGATAGAAGTTTTAACGCCAGTACGGATAGCTTTGTTTCTTTCTGCGTTTCTTCTGCTAACTAATACTCTTTTCTTTGCAGATTTGATATTTGCCAATTAGGACACCTCCTGTTCTTAAAATAAATTTGTTAATTGCAAGACACTTCTCTTACGGAACGCTTCCAGTTAACATACCTTTGTAGTTTATAGGATTCTGATTCGTTTGTCAATACATATTTTAAGAAAAATTGAAGAAAATATGAAGAAAAATAAAATGAAAGGAGGCCAAAATGGATGTTTTAAAGGATATAGGAGGGCAGATCCGCAGTGACCTGTTTTTGGAGTCAGCTGGTTTTCAGGAAGAGAGGGAGCATGGGGGCGATCTGCCGGTTCGAGAATATGAAAAAAATGGTCTGCATGTAACGGAAGTTTGTGTAAAAACCGCGGAACAGGGCGCGCGTTTGAATCGGGTGCGAGGTCGGTATATTACAATTTTTTCAGAGGAATTAAAGGAAAATGACGGAGGAATTCACCAGGCGGCAGTAAACGAGACTGCAGTGTGGCTGCGTAAGCTTCTGCCGGAGAAGATAAAAACTGTTTTTGTGGCGGGATTGGGTAATTCTGAGGCATCCCCTGATGCACTGGGACCAGATGCGGTCAATCATGTAGCAGTAAACCGCCATGTGCGGAGCGAGGAAAACCAGGACATGCGGAGTGAAGAGAACCAAGATATACCGGGTGAAGAGAACCATGATGTGCGGAGCGAGGAAAACCCACAAAAAGGATTAAGCGTTTGCGCTATGATTCCGGGGGTGATGGCGAAGACCGGGATGGAAACGGCAAATATTTTGACCGGTGTGATTGAAAAAATCAAACCGGATGCTCTGGTTGTGGTTGATGCGCTGGCGGCCAGGAGTGTTACCAGATTAGGAACTACGATTCAGATAACGGATGCGGGGATTTTTCCGGGTTCGGGAGTTGGAAATCATCGGCGGGAAATCAGCCGTTCTGTTTTGGGAATCCCTGTTATCGCAATTGGAATTCCAATGGTGGTAGAAGCAGCAGCTATTATATATGAAACGATTGATGCAATCCGCAGCGCTTTGCAGCAGGAAAATATGGAGCAGGATGCAGGATTTTTAAAGCAGCTAAGCAGAGAAGAACAGTATGATCTGTTCAGGGAACTTCTGGAGAAAAAGGCGAGACCTTTATATGTTACCGTGAAAGATGTCGATGAAATAGAAAAAAGACTGGCGTTTACGCTATCGGAGGCTTTAAACCGGGCTTTTTCCGGTATGAATTCAGACCCACAGACATAAAGTATTTATGAAGGGTGGGCGATGCGAGGAATGAGAAAAAGTACTCTGTGGCTGGCATCATTGTTTTTGGCATGTATGGCAGTAATCGGATGGAGATGTGTACCGGAATCATTTTCGGTGACAGAAGCCGTGTCGGAATGGGGTTCAGAGCTTGGTTTTGAGGGATTGAGAAATTTTTTAAAATGGCGTTCTCCGGGAATTGTTCTGGAGGAGCAAAAGGAAGAGGAGGAACGATTGCTGGAAGCGGAGCAGCAGGCGTATGCAGTTCTGGCAGAAAATGAAACCTGGAGAAAATCGGGACAGGAAAGCGCAGCAGAAACAGGAAAGAAGACAGATACAAGCGCAGTAAAAGGGGCTGATTCGTCAGATGATAAGATAAATGACAAAAACAGTGAAAAAACTGCGAAGACGGTTTCATTTCCGGAATACGTACAGGCAGCGGCAGGGAATAAACTGCATTACAGCTGGGAACAGCTGACGGATTTTGAATTTCTTACCAGCCATTTTTACCAGATCCATGGTAATACCACAATTTATCCTTCCCAGCTCAATGCGAAAAAGTATCTGAAAAAGGATTTGTCGATCAACCGGGATACGGAGGGACCGCAGATTCTGATCTATCATACACATGGCAGTGAATATTTTGCAGATTCGGATAAGGAAAACCCGGATACGCTGATTACCGGGGTTGGCGAGGTGCTGGCTGAGCTTCTGGAAGAAAAATACGGATATCGGGTGTATCATGACACTACGGTTTTTCCGTATAATTCCTCATACTCTCTGGGGCGGCGAAAGGTTCAGGAGCTGATGGAAAAATATCCGGGAATCCAGGTTGTGATCGATATGCACAGGGATTCTGCGCCCAATACGCATCTGGTTACGAAAATTGATGGAAAGCCGGTTGCACAGATTATGTTTTTTAATGGAATGAGTCAGACAACAAGCGCACAGCTGACATCCAGAAATAACAGCAATCTGGCAGATAATCTGGCGTTTTCCCTGCAGCTGAAGCTGGCAGCTGAGCAGCTGTATCCGGGATTTACCAGAAAAAATTACCTCAAAGCCTATCGCTACAATATGGATCTGGTCGGACGTTATGCCTTAATTGAGGTGGGAGCGGAAACCAACAGCCTGCAGGAAGAAAAAAATGCAATGGAGCCTTTAGCCAAAATCCTTCATTGTGTACTGCAGTAAGCTGTAAAGTGTTGCTGTAAAAAGGCTGTAAAATGGCCTGTAAAATGGCAGGTAAATATTACTTGCGGTATTTACGGAATTTATGCTATACTTGTTTCCGACCGAATCAGGAGGTATAAGGATAAATGGCTGTTGATCAGAGTAAAATTCGTAATTTCAGCATTATTGCTCATATAGACCATGGGAAATCTACCCTGGCAGACCGTATTATTGAAAAAACAGGCCTGTTAACCAGCAGAGAGATGCAGAATCAGGTTCTGGATAACATGGATCTTGAAAGGGAACGTGGTATTACTATCAAATCCCAGGCAGTCCGAACGATTTATAAAGCAGAGGACGGAGAAGAATATATTTTTAACTTAATTGATACACCTGGACATGTAGACTTTAATTATGAAGTCTCCAGAAGTCTGGCTGCATGCGACGGCGCGATTCTGGTCGTGGATGCAGCACAGGGAATCGAAGCCCAGACACTTGCCAATGTATATCTGGCATTGGATCATGATCTGGATGTATTTCCCGTTATCAACAAAATTGACCTGCCCAGCGCAGATCCTCAGCGCGTGGCAGATGAAATTGAGGATGTTATCGGAATCGAAGCACAGGATGCGCCCCGTATTTCAGCTAAGATCGGGCTTAATATCGAGGATGTACTGGAAGCAATCGTTAAAAATATCCCGGCTCCGGGCGGAGACCCCGAGGCACCGCTTCAGGCGCTGATCTTCGATTCTCTTTATGACCCGTATAAGGGCGTTATTGTGTTCTGCCGTATTATGGAAGGAACTGTTAAAAAAGGCACACCGATTCAGATGATGGCAACAGGAGCAAAGTTTGAGACCGTTGAAGTGGGCTGGTTTGGCGCCGGTCAGTTTGTGCCCTGCGATGAGCTGAGCGCAGGCATGGTAGGCTATGTTACAGCCAGCATTAAAAATGTGCAGGATACCCGTGTGGGCGACACGCTTACAAACAGCGAACGTCCCTGCGAGAAACCGCTCCCGGGCTATAAAAAAGTCACTCCGATGGTATACTGCGGTGTTTATCCTGCGGATGGAGCCCGTTATAATGATTTAAGAGATGCACTGGAAAAGCTGCAGTTAAATGATGCTTCTCTGTTTTTTGAGCCGGAGACATCAATCGCGCTTGGATTTGGTTTCCGCTGCGGTTTTCTGGGTCTTCTCCATCTTGAAATCATCCAGGAACGTCTGGAACGTGAATACAACCTCGATCTGGTAACGACTGCTCCGGGCGTTGTATATCGGATCCATAAAACAGACGGCACCATGCTTGAACTGACCAATCCCTCCAATATGCCCGATCCTTCCGAAATCGAGTATATGGAAGAACCTGTGGTTAATGCCGAAATTATGGTAACCACAGAGTATATCGGAGCCATTATGACGTTATGTCAGGAGCGGAGAGGCGTTTATCTGGATACGAAATATCTGGAGGACACCCGCGCAGTTCTTCACTACGAGCTGCCGCTGAACGAGATCATCTATGATTTCTTCGACGCTCTGAAATCCCGTTCCCGCGGATACGCTTCCTTTGATTATGAAATCAAGGGTTATGAGCAGGCGGAACTGGTGAAACTGGATATTTTGATTAATAAAGAAGAGGTGGATGCTCTTTCCTTTATTGTACATGCTTCCACGGCCTATGAGCGCGGCCGCCGTATGTGCGAAAGACTCAAGGATGAGATTCCACGCCACTTATTTGAAATCCCCATTCAGGCAGCCATCGGCTCCAAAATTATTGCCAGAGAGACGGTGAAGGCGATGCGAAAGGATGTACTTGCCAAATGCTACGGCGGTGATATTTCCCGTAAACGTAAGCTTCTGGAAAAACAGAAGGAAGGCAAGAAACGTATGCGTCAGGTCGGCAATGTAGAAATTCCTCAGAAAGCATTTATGAGTGTATTAAAACTGGATGAGGACTGATAAGCGAACAATGGAATTCCCGGTACATGACACATGTGCCGGGATTTATATTCATATACCCTTTTGTATCCGTAAATGTGCCTACTGTGATTTTCTGTCAGCTCCGGCAGGAAAAGAAGAACGCGAACGATATCTGGTCTGTCTGAATCAGGAACTTTTTGAAGTCTGCAGGAAAATGGAAGCCGCAGGACAAGCTGTTTCAACCATCTATTTTGGAGGAGGAACCCCTTCGATTCTTTCAGGCGGACAGATCCTGCAGCTGATGGACACGTTAAAGGCAGGCGCACAGATCCTTCCCGGCGCGGAGATTACATTGGAAATGAACCCGGGGACGGTTACGGAGGAAAAGCTGGAATGTTTTCAAAAAGCAGGCATCAACCGCCTGAGTATCGGCGCGCAGTCCTTTCAGGAGGAGGAGTTAAAGCTGCTGGGCAGGATCCATTCAGCAGAAGATTTCATGAAAGCCTATAAAATGGCACGCAGCATCGGATTTTCCAATATCAGCCTGGATCTGATGTCAGGGCTGCCGGGCCAGAGCCTCGAATGCTGGCAGAAAAATCTGGAAACGGCTGTTTGTCTGAATCCGGAACATATTTCAGCCTACAGCCTGATCATCGAAGAAGGAACCCCTTTCTATGATCGATACGGAGTTTCCTGGTCGGAGGAAAATGAAGAACTTGACCGGCAGATGTATGAGGCAACAAAAGAGATTTTAGCGAAGGCAGGATATCTTCGCTATGAAATATCCAATTATGCAAAGCCCGGGTATGAAAGCAGGCATAACACCTCCTATTGGACCGGGGTCCCTTACTACGGCTGTGGACTGGGGGCTTCCTCTCTGATTAAAAGACCGGAAGGATGGTTTCGCACCAGAAATCAGACAAAGCTTCTGGCATATTTCCAGAACTTTGAAAAGAAAGAAGCATCGAAAGCCGAATGTGTTAAGAAAAAAGAGTTTAAAGCAGATTTTGCGAAAAATGGAGGCTTTAAAGCAGATTCTGCGAAAAATGGAGGCTTTGAAGCAGGTACGGAAACTTGTTTTGAAGAGGAGGTACTGCTTACCAGACAGGAACGGATGGAAGAGTTTATGTTTCTGGGACTGCGTTTGACAAGAGGCATTGATATCCGCCGTTTTGAAGCGGAATTTGGACAGAAATTTGATCCCGTTTACGGAGATTGCGTCCGGGAACTGATTTATGACGGGCTGATGCAGCAGAACGGAGACCGGCTTGCATTGACAGACCGGGGACTGGATCTGAGCAATTATAGTTATGAAAAAATTTACCTTAAAAAAATATTTGCTTTAAAAAATTTCTGTTTTGAAACAGGGAGGGAAACGTTTTATGAAAAATGGAAAAAAACAGATCAGGAGAACTTTTCTGCAGCACAGTCTGGTTTACCGGCTGTGCCATCGGGGAAAACTGCTGGTGGAGGCGGTTGTTTTGTACGTCCTGTATGCAGGAATTTATCAGCTTTACTCTCTTGATACACATGTGCGGGAAGAAATTTCCGACTGGAATCTGGGCAGAGTTTACGGATTGAAGTGTTCCGTGAACGGGCCTGAATTATATTTTATGAAAAAGAAGAACGGAATTTGTAAAATTGCTCCCTGCAGCAACAGACAGGCAGACGTAAGCTTTATATTCAAAAGTGCGGATCAGGCATTTCAGGTAGTGACCGGTCAGATCAGTGTTGCAGATGCCTATTCCCGTCATGCGTTTGCTCTGGCAGGAGATATCGGGCATGCAATGTCATTTGCAAGGGTTGTGGACCGGGCAGAATTTTATCTCTTTCCCGGCATCATCACCCGCAGGATTCTGAAAAAGCAGGCAAAACGACAGATCCCCATGCTGTATCTTTATCTGCGCATCGCAGCAGGAATCCTGACAGGCGACTACAGACCTGAATTATAGAGATTATCCTGAAAGAGGATAAGACTCCCGTTTCTGTAAGCGGTGAGTAATAATGTTGACCACCGGTTTTAAACGATAGATGGTTTGTTAGAGGAGAAGAGGAAGAAGTAGAGGAGAAGAGAAAGAAATAGAGGAGAGTATAAAAAATGAAAATTCCGGATTTTTATGAATTTCAACATAATACAAAAATTATTTCCGGTCGTTACGGGCTTGAAAATCTGGCGGCTGAACTCAGACAGATGGGTGCGAAACGCCCCCTTCTGCTTTCGGATGCGGGATTGGAGGCAGCAGGAATTGTCCGTCTGGTAACGGATTCCGTGCAGAATAACGGAATGAAGTGGGCGGCTGTTTATACCGATATTCCCAGAGATTCCTCGCTGGATGTGGTAAACAGGATCGCTGCATTTTACCGGGAAAAACAGTGCGATGCGCTGGTAGCTCTGGGCGGAGGTTCTGTAATTGACACGGCTAAGGGCGTCAAGATGGTATTATCCTCCAATGCGGAGGATATTCTGCAGCTTGCAGGCTGTGAGTGCATAAAACGAGGACGCAGGATTTTATTTGCGGCAATTCCCACAACAGCCGGAACCGGTTCGGAGTCTACTCTGGTTGCGGTAATCCGTGATGAGCTGCGAAAGCAGAAACTGGAGTTTATATCCTATGAGCTGCAGCCGGATGTGGCGGTGTTAGATCCCAGAACCACGTTGACGCTGCCGCCTCTGATCACGGCAACTACCGGTATGGATGCATTGTGTCACGCAATCGAGGCATTTATCTGCATGCAGAAGAATCCGGTCAGCGATGCCTACGCCGCAGCGGCGATGAACCTGATCCGGGAAAATCTGGTTAAGGCCGTTAAAAACGGACAGGATGAAAAAGCAAGGCTTGCAATGGCCAATGCATCCATGCTTGCAGGAGCTGCATTTTCCAACTCCATGGTAGGCCTGGTTCATGCAATCGGCCACGCGCTGGGTTCTGTCTGCCTGGTGCCTCATGGACATGCCATGACGATTCTGCTGCCGTACGTTCTGATGTATCAGTATCATAAATTAAGCCCTTATTATGCAGAAATGCTTTTATATCTGGCAGGACCTGATATCTATGCGGCAACACCTGAGGAAAAACGCGCCCGGGAAGCCATTCGTGCGATTATGATCATGAAGCATAAGCTCCATAAAATCTGTTATCTGCCGGAAAAGCTGCGTGAAGCAGGCGTGGCCCGTTCTGATTTTGACAGAATTGCAGAGCTGGCAGTAAATGACGGCGCAATGATCGTGAGCCCGGTTCCGGCAGAAAAACAGGATATCCTGCACATTTTGGAGAAAGCCTATTAAAAGAAAACAGATGGAGGTGAAGTGAAGAACATGACAGGAATTGAAAAAACCGTAAAACGGCAGCAGCAGTATTTTGCAACAGGAAAGACCAAAAGCTATGCGTTTCGCATGCACGCGCTGCTCCTGCTGGAAAAAACCATACGTTCTCATGAAAAAGAGCTGAATGAGGCGCTGAAAAAGGATTTAAACAAAGCACAGATGGAAAGCTACATGACAGAAACGGGTATGGTGCTCAGTGAAATCAACTATCTGAAGAAGCATCTGTTTGGCTGGATGCAGAATAAGACCGTGCGGACCCCGCTTGCACAGTTTCCTTCCCACAGCTTTGAGATGAAGGAGCCATATGGCGTGGTTCTGGTTATGGCTCCCTGGAATTATCCGTTTATGCTTCTGATGGAGCCTCTGGCCGGCGCTCTGGCTGCCGGAAACTGCGCAGTTGTAAAGCCCTCCGCTTATTCTCCCCATGTATCAGCAGTCATTAAAAAAATGCTGGAAGAAGTATTTCCTGCAGGTCTGGTTGCAGTTGTGGAAGGCGGACGCGCAGAAAATAAAGAGCTTCTGGATCAGAAATTTGATTACATTTTCTTTACCGGCGGAGTAAAGGTCGGTCAGCTGGTGCTTGAAAAGGCAGCAAGACATCTGACTCCCGTTACGCTTGAGCTGGGAGGCAAAAGTCCCTGTATCGTAGACCAGACCGCCAATATTCGTCTGGCTGCCCGCAGGATCGTGTTTGGGAAATATCTGAATGCAGGCCAGACCTGTGTGGCTCCGGATTATATTCTGGTACATGAATCCGTAAAGGACGAGCTGGTAAAATATCTGAAATTTTATATCTCTGTGATGCTTGGTGAGAAGCCTCTGCAGAATGAGGAGTATCCCAAAATCATCAATGAAAAGCATTATGACCGTCTGATGGGTCTCCTTGAAGGCGAGCACGCAGTCGTGGGCGGAAAAGGCAGCCGCAGGCAGCTGAAGATCGAACCGACCGTGCTGACAGAGGTCACAGAAGCCTCTCCTGTGATGCAGGAAGAAATCTTTGGCCCCATACTGCCTGTTCTGACCTGGCAGTATCTGTCAAATGCAGAAAAATTCATTAACAGCCGTCCCAAACCCCTGGCGCTTTATTTATTTACCAGGAATCGCAAAACCAGAAAGCAGCTCCTGAAAAATATATCCTTCGGAGGCGGATGCGTGAACGATACGATCATCCATCTGGCAACCTCCCGCATGGGCTTCGGCGGAGTCGGCGGCAGCGGTATGGGAAGCTACCATGGAAAATACAGCTTTGACACGTTCAGCCATACCAAAAGCATCGTAAAAAAATCCTGCCTGCTCGATCTGCCGATGCGCTACCACCCCTATACGTTCTGGAAGGAACTCCTGGTGAGGATGTTTATGTCCTAGGCAGACTGCGTCTCCTGGATATTTCTACTGTCCAGGGAACTTCCGAACCGTAAATAAATCATGCATGTACTGTGTAAATAAGTAAAAAACTTATAGAAAAGTCAGAATACTTATGTTAGAATGAAAAAATAAGATAACAGCAGAGAGGAATATGGTATGAGAGTATTGATTAAAAATGGTCATCTGCTGAATCCGGCTGATGGCTTCGATCAGAAAGCGGATCTTCTCATTGAGGATGGTCTGGTAAAACAAATTTCCGTAACCCCCATTGATGAAACGGATGCCAGCGTAATCGATGCAGAAGGTTTGTATGTGATGCCTGGTTTTATTGATCTTCATGTGCATTTAAGAGATCCGGGACTGACCTATAAAGAAACCCTGGAAACCGGCGCTAAAGCGGCTGCCAGAGGTGGGTTTACCACCATCTGTCCGATGCCGAACACAAAACCGGTTACCGATACACCTGAAAAGGTGGCAGAGCTTGTAAAGCGTGCAAAGACGGAAGCTCTGGTGCATATACTGCCCGTAGGAGCCGTTACGATCGGTATGGAAGGAAAGGAAGTAACCGACATTGCCGGTATGAAGGCGGCGGGAGCAATCGCCGTCAGTGAAGACGGCAAGTCCGTTATGGACAGCGAGGTCTATGCCGAGGGCATGAAACGCGCAGCAGAAGCAGGAATTCCGGTATTTGCTCATTGCGAGGATATCCGGCTGGTGCGCGGCGGCGTTATGAATGCCGGCAAAAAAGCAGAGGAGCTGGGACTTCCCGGTATCACCAATGCGGTAGAGGATATTATTGCAATCCGCGATATCCTGCTGGCAGAGGAAACCGGCGCAAAGCTGCATTTATGCCATTGCTCCACTGAATACAGCGTGCCGATGGTAGAACAGGCAAGAAAAAAAGGACTGCCTGTCAGCGCAGAAGTCTGCCCGCATCATTTTGCCATGAGTGAGGAAGATATTACAGAGGATCACGGACGTTTCAAGATGAATCCGCCTCTGCGTTCCGCAAAAGACGTAAAAGCGCTGAAAGAGGGCATCCGCAAGGGAATCATGACCTGTATTTCCACAGATCATGCGCCCCACTCAGAGGAAGAGAAAAACTGCTCCATGAAGAAGGCGGCCTTCGGCATTGTAGGATTGGAAACGGCCTTTGGCCTTTCTGTTACCGAGCTGGTAGAGGGCGGTTATCTGACTCCGATGCAGCTGGCAGCGCACATGTCGCTGGAGCCTGCAAAGGTCATTGGAATCCCCAAAGGTGATATTTCCGAAGGCAGATGCGCGGATATCGCGATTGTGGATATGAAAGAAAACTGGGTTGTAAACCCGGAAGAATTTGCCTCAAAGGGCAGAAATACCCCGTTTGCCGGAACAAAGCTTACAGGCCGGGTAAAATATACCATCTGCGATGGAAAAGTGGTATTTAAGGACTGATCTGATCCCACGAATTGCTCCATTGCGATGCAATTTTCTGGTATCATACAATAATTTAGAGAGGACATGATCATAATGTCAACATACAAGGAAACAGCTAAAGTGATTTCTCAGGAAACTCTGGCAGACGGCATCTGCAGCATGTGGATTCAGACAGACCGCATTGCCGCTGAGGCAAAGCCGGGACAGTTTATTTCTGTATATTGTAAAGATGGTTCACGCATGCTTCCCCGTCCCATCAGTATCTGTGAAATCAAAGAAAATACACTTCGTATCGTGTACCGCGTTGTGGGAAAAGGTACAGCGGAATTTGCTTCTTATAAAGCAGGCGATGATATTGAAATCACCGGCCCTCTGGGAAATGGATTCCCTTTAGACCGGGAAGGAACTGCCGTTGTAGTAGGCGGCGGAATCGGTGTTCCGCCTATGCTCGAGCTGGCAAAACAGCTGCCTGGAAAGACTTATGCCGTTATGGGTTACCGCAACAGCCAGATGTTTTTAAAGGAACAGTTTGAAGAGGCAGCCGATGCACTCTATATTGCAACCGAGGATGGAAGCTTCGGTACAAAGGGCAACGTAATCGATGCGATGAAGGAGCAGGGCGTAAAGGCAGATGTTTTATATGCCTGCGGTCCGATGCCGATGCTGCGCGCACTGAAGGCCTATGCAGCACAAAACGGCATGGAAGCATGGATTTCCCTGGAAGAAAAGATGGCCTGCGGAATCGGCGCCTGTCTTGCCTGTGTCTGCAAGTCCAAAGAAAAGGATGCGCATACCAATGTGCACAATAAGCGTATCTGTAAAGAAGGACCCGTATTCAGAGCTGAGGAGGTAGAAATCTAATGGCAAATACATCTGTAAATCTTGCAGGTATTACCCTGAAAAATCCCGTTATGACCGCTTCCGGTACATTTGGCTCCGGCGCGGAATTTGCAGAATTTGTTGATTTAAACCGGCTGGGAGCCGTTGTCACGAAAGGCGTTGCCAACATTCCCTGGCCCGGCAACCCCACTCCCCGTATTGCGGAAACTGCCAGCGGCATGATCAATGCAATCGGCCTGCAGAACCCCGGCATCGACCTCTTCTGTGAAAGAGATATTCCTTTCCTGAAGCAGTACGATACCAAAATCATCGTAAATGTCTGCGGAAAGTCTACAGAGGATTATCTGGAGGTGGTAGAACGCCTGGCAGATGAGCCGGTTGATCTGCTGGAGATCAATATTTCCTGCCCCAACGTAAAAGAAGGCGGAATTGCTTTCGGTCAGAAGGCAGAAGCTGCCTATGCCATTACCAAAGCAGTGAAGGAAAAGGCGAAACAGCCCATTATCATGAAATTAAGCCCTAATGTAACGGATATTACCGAGATGGCAAAAGCCGTAGAAGCAGGCGGCGCAGACGTAATTTCCCTGATTAACACGCTGACCGGTATGAAGATCGATATCCAGAAGCGCTGTTTTGCACTTGCCAACAAAACCGGCGGTCTTTCCGGCCCTGCGATCAAACCGGTAGCAGTCCGCATGGTGTATCAGGCCGCACAGGCAGTCAACGTACCTGTTATCGGTATGGGCGGCATCGCAACCTGGGAAGATGCGATTGAATTTATTTTAGCCGGTGCAACCGCAATCTCCGTGGGAACCGCTAATTTCAATAATCCGATGGCAACGCAGGAGATTGCAGCCGGAATTGAAAAATATCTTGATAACAACAACATTGCAGACATCAGCGAGCTGATTGGAGCTGTCAGATAAACAATACAGAAAACGATATAACAAAAGTCACGTAGATGTACAGAAAACAACATAACAAAAGTCACGCAGATGTGACGACAGGAGGAGCAATGGAACAGTATAAACAGGAATTTATTGAATTTATGGTAGACTGCAGCGTGCTGAAATTTGGTGATTTTGTAACCAAGAGCGGCAGAAAGACCCCTTTCTTCATTAACACCGGATTCTACAGAACCGGCGCACAGCTTCGCAAGCTGGGTGAATATTATGCAAAGGCAATTTCAGCTACCTTCGGTACGGATTTCGATATTTTATTCGGACCTGCATATAAAGGTATTCCTTTAAGTGTAGCTGCATCTATGGCTATGAGCGAACATTACGATACCGATATCAAATACTGCTCAAACCGTAAAGAAGTAAAGGATCACGGCGATACCGGTATTCTTTTAGGAAGCCCGATTGCGGACGGCGACCGCGTTGTGATCATTGAAGACGTAACAACAGCAGGAACCAGTATCGGAGAAACACTGCCGATCATCAAAGCGCAGGCAGATGCAAAGGTACTTGGCCTGGTTGTTTCCGTAGACCGTATGGAACGCGGAAAAGGTGAGAAATCCGCTCTGCAGGAGATCAAGGAAACCTATGGATTTGAAACAACTGCGATTGTAACAATGGCAGATGTGGTAGAACATCTCTATAACAGACCCTACAAAGGAAAAGTTATCATTGATGACACATTAAAGGCTGCAATTGACGCATATTACGATATTTACGGAGTAAAATAATCTGGAGGCGGCTGCTTATGAGCGAAAGGATTGAAAAAGTCTATCATGTAATGACAACATCAGGCGCATGGAATATTGCAATCGGGATCATACTGATCGTAACCAGCGTAACGGCAGGAATTATTTCTATTATTAACGGAGCTTCCCTGCTGAAGAATAAATCAGATCTTACATTTTAGGCTCTGCTTAAACGCCCGGTATGAAATCATGCCGGGCAAAGGTTTGGAGATACGTATGAAACCAAAACAGATTCGATTTTTATTTATCATGTCGCTGCTGGAAGCGGCAGGTCTTGGCATCTGCGTTTTATATGCTTATGCCCGAGGCGGAAACGTGCCTTTGGCAGCGGCAGCAGCGGGGCTCGTTCTTATGGTATGCTCCTTTACAGGAAGTGTTTTCGGAAGCTTTTACAGAAAGACATTTAAGGAAAATCATAATCATGCAGGCAGAATAGGAACTGCTTTGCATCTTCTGGTATTTCTGGCGCTGTTGGTTCTGTATATAATAGGGATGATCTGATCCCGGAGGACAAATATGGATTACAAATTATTATTTCAGGAAGCAAATGAAGCGGTAAAAGAACGTCTGGAGCTTGTTTCAGGCCGGATCCGCGGATTGGCTTCGGGAGATATCTGCCCGAGCCTGTCAGCGGGCTGTCGGGAATATTTTCTTAGAACAGCTCAGTTTGCAGCCCTGGTTCTGGATACAGCAGATGAATTAAAAAGCACAAAGCCGGAAGATACGCCGATTGCGGTTTTAAAAGAGCGAAACCGGGTTCTGTATGAGGATATAAGAGGAGAGGCGTATGAAAGCAGTTTTGCAAATCCGGATTACGCAGCCGAAAGGCTGGGAAGCCAGCTGGGTCTGTATCTGTCCTTCCTGTATACGGAAATCCGTGGTATGATACGCTATGCGTATGAATACCGGGATACGGAGCTTACCGTATGTCTGGAAATTCTGCTGGAGATTTACTGTATTCTCGAAGAGGCGGCAGAAAACCAGAAAACAGCCGAACAGGAAGCTGTTTCAGAAAAAGCGGCTCGAAGCGAGATGAACTGCGGGGAAGAAATGAGCTGCAGGGAAGAGATTTCCGGGGAGCTGCTTCACAGTGTGAAGGATGCGCTTTATTACTATGTCAGCGATTACAGCGATCTGTTCCTGGACGCGCAGGTTGCAGCCTCGCTTGATCCGGATTATTCCATGATCCGGGATATCGTAATGAATGCCGATCTATCCTGTACGGATTACCTGTATTTTTATGGGGATTATGTTACAGAGGAAGAAAGAAAGACCTCGGAATATATAGCATCTTTACCGCAGGAAACTGTGAAATTGATGGCTGATACGTATGTGGATGGCTACTACAGAGGATTTGAGCTTGCAGGCGTTGATATCAGCAAAAAGCGTTATGTAGAAGTGCGTTTTCACTTTGGCTTTGAGCGTGTGATCCGGGAAGCAATCAGAAGATTTGAAGCAGACGGACATGAGATTATCTGCGTCCGCCCGGCGACAGCGCTGATTGGAAAACGGAATAACCTGAGAGCCGGCTGCTGCGGGCTTTCGGAGAATGATCAGTATGAATATGATCACCGCTATGATATGGGACTGTTTCTGGATGGAGCGCTGAAGGAGCGCAAGCTTTCGGTATACCGCAATGCATACGAAAACCGAAAAGAGCTGGCCGCTTCCATGGCAGGACCGGCAGTACTGGAAACCTTCGGGGAAGCTCTGTTTGAACCGATAAACCGCGCCTTTAGCACCAGCTTTTCTTCAAGGCAGCAGAAGCTGTTTTCCCAGATGAATACGGAACAGGTAAGGATTACTTATCAGTATATCAATGGTGAAGAGCGGAGCTTTACGATTATTTCTTTTCCGATTCCTGCAATCGGACCGAAATTTGAAGAAATTTTTAACGAAACAATACGCCTGAATACCCTTGATTATGGAAAATACAGAGAAATTCAGCAAAAAATGATAGATACGCTGGACAAATGTAAATATGTTGTGGTAAAAGGTATAGGAGATAATCAGACAGATTTGACGGTTTCTTTATATAAACTTCATAATCCAAAGAAAGAAACAATTTTTGAAAACTGTCTTTCTGATGTAAATATACCTCTGGGTGAAGTATTTACATCACCCAGACTTACAGGAACAAATGGCAGACTGCATGTCAGTGAAGTTTACATCAGAGGCATGCGTTTTGAGAATCTTACATTTGATCTGGAAGACGGCATGGTAAAGGATTGGTCCTGCACAAACTTTGCAGACCCCAGGGAATGCCGCCGGCTGGTACAGACCATGATATTGTCTGGTCATGACAGCCTTCCTTTAGGAGAATTTGCCATCGGAACCAACACGGTTGCCTACCGCATGGCAAAGGACTATCAGATTTTTGATAAACTTAAGATTCTTATTGCTGAAAAAACAGGACCGCATTTTGCATTTGGCGATACCTGTTACAGCGACAGCGAGGATCGAAAAGTATATAATCCGGATGGCAAGGAGATTGTCGCAAAGGAGAATGAAATCTCAGTTCTGCGCAAATCCGAGCCGGAAAAAGCATATTTTGGCTGTCATACGGATATTACGCTTCCCTATGATGAACTGGGCAGCCTTTACGGAGTAACTGAGACAGGGGAAAGATTTGCCCTGATCGAGAATGGACGTTTTGTCCTTCCCGGAACAGAAGCTCTCAATGAGGCTCTGGAACAACAGAAGCAAAAAATGTAAATGCAAACAGGAGGAAAGCAGACAATGAATAAACCAGTAGTAGGTATTATTATGGGCAGTGATTCTGACCTTTCTATTATGCAGAAGGCTGCAAAAACACTGGATGATTTTGGTGTATCCTATGAACTGACCATCATTTCAGCTCACAGAACACCCGATAAAATGATTGAGTATACCCGTTCTGCAAAAGAAAGAGGAATCAAGGTTCTGATTACAGGAGCAGGCTGGGCAGCAGCACTTCCGGGCATGGTTGCAGCGCTGACGACACTTCCGGTAATCGGTGTTCCGTTAAGCTCAAAGTATTTCGGAGGTATGGATGCGCTGTACTCGGTGGTTATGACACCGCCTGGCGTACCGGTAGCAACTGTAGCCGTAGACGGCGCGCAGAATGCTGCTTTGCTGGCACTTAAGATTCTTGCGACAGCAGATGAAACATTGGGTGAAAAGCTGGCTGCTTACAGTGACAATATGAAAGACACTGTAGAAGCAAAGGCAGAAAAAGTAGAAACAATTGGTTATAAAGCATATCTGGAACAGATGACAAAGTAATTTTAGAGGAGAAAAGTTATGGATTACAAGAATGCAGGCGTAGATATTGAAGCTGGTTACAAGTCCGTTGAATTAATGAAGAAACACGTAAAGGAAACTATGAGACCGGAAGTTCTCGGCGGTATCGGCGGTTTCTCAGGAGCATTTTCCATGGATGCATTTAAGGATATGGAGCATCCCACTCTGGTATCTGGTACAGATGGCGTTGGTACCAAGTTAAAGCTGGCCTTTATTATGGACAAACACAATACAGTAGGTATCGACTGTGTTGCGATGTGTGTAAATGATATTGCATGTGCAGGCGGCGAACCTTTGTTCTTCCTGGATTATATTGCATGCGGCAAAAACTTCCCCGAAAAGATCGCTGAGATCGTCAGCGGTGTAGCAGAAGGCTGCAAACAGGCAGGCGCTGCACTGATCGGCGGTGAAACAGCAGAAATGCCCGGCTTTTATCCTGTAGATGAATATGACCTCGCTGGATTTTCTGTTGGTGTAGTAGACCAGAAAAACCTGATCACAGGTCAGTCTCTGGCAGATGGCGATGTTTTAGTAGGCATGGCTTCCTCCGGCGTACACAGCAACGGCTTCTCTCTGGTAAGAAGCGTATTCGAAATGACAAAAGAAAGCCTGGATACATATTATGATGAACTGGGCGCAACTCTGGGAGAAACTCTGTTAGCCCCTACAAAAATTTATGTAAAAGCATTAAAAGCAATCAAGGATGCTAAGGTACAGATTAAAGCCTGCAGCCATATCACAGGCGGCGGTTTCTACGAAAACGTTCCCCGTATGCTTTCCGAAAATACTCACGCTGTAATTGAAAAGAACAGCTACCCCGTTCCTCCGATCTTCACTTTAATGCAGAAGACAGGCGATATCGAAGAAAAGATGATGTACAACACCTTCAATATGGGTATCGGCATGATGGTAGCAGTAGCTCCTGAAAATGTTGAAAAGACAATGGAAGCAATCAAAGCAGCCGGCGAAGTTCCCTATGTAGTTGGCAAGATCACTGCAGGCGAAAAGGGCGTAACACTGGTATAAAAGGAGAGATTTATGAAAATCGGTATACTGGTATCAGGAGGCGGCACCAATCTTCAGGCAATTATTGACAGTATGGAAGCAGGCCGTATTACAAATGCTTCTATTGAAGTGGTTATCAGTAACAATCGTGGTGCTTACGCTCTGGAACGGGCAAAAAAACACAATATCCCGGCAGAATGTCTGTCACCGGCAGATTTTTCCGACCGTGAAGCTTTTCATCAGGCATTGATCAGAAGACTTCAGGAATATCAGGTGGACCTTGTGGTTCTTGCAGGATATCTGGTGAATATTTCACCTGCCATGGTAGCGGCATTCCCCAACAGGATTATCAATATCCATCCTTCCCTGATTCCTTCTTTCTGCGGAAAAGGATATTATGGACTGAAGGTACATGAAGCGGCTCTGGCGCGCGGTGTAAAGGTAACAGGCGCTACGGTTCATTTTGTAGACGAAGGAACCGATTCCGGCCCGATTATCATGCAGAAAGCAGTTGAAATTCCGGATGGAATTTCCGCTGAAGACCTTCAGTTAAAGGTTATGCAGGAGGCAGAATGGATTCTGCTCCCCGCAGCAATTCAGAAAATTGCAGATGGTTTGTTATAGAAGAAACAGAGGAAGGTAAAACGAACATGAAAGTACTCATTGTAGGAAGCGGCGGAAGAGAACATGCAATTGCATGGAAGGTTGCACAGAATAAAAAAGTTACGAAAATTTACTGCGCACCTGGTAATGCAGGAATTGCCGGTGTGGCAGATTGCGTACCAATCGGTGCTATGGAATTTGATAAGCTGGTTGCATTTGCAAAGAAAGAAAAGATCGATTTAACGATCATCGGTATGGATGACCCGTTAGTAGGCGGTATTGTAGACGTATTTGAAGCAGAAGGACTCCGTGTATTCGGTCCCCGCAAAAATGCAGCGATTCTGGAAGGCTCCAAATCCTTCTCCAAGGATCTGATGAAGAAATACAATATCCCCACAGCAGGTTATGAAGTATTTACAGATGCAGATTCCGCAGTTGCTTATCTGAAAGAAAAAGCAGAATTTCCCATTGTACTGAAGGCTGACGGCCTGGCATTGGGCAAGGGCGTACTGATCTGCGCAACACTCGAAGAGGCAATTGAAGGCGTTCACACCATTATGATGGATAAGAAATTCGGCGAAGCAGGCAACACAATGGTCATTGAAGAATTCATGACCGGACGTGAGGTTTCCGTACTTTCTTTTGTTGATGGCGAAACCATCCGCATCATGACCTCCGCACAGGATCATAAACGTGCACAGGACGGTGATCAGGGACTGAACACCGGTGGTATGGGAACATTTTCTCCCAGTCCTTTCTATACAGAAGAAGTAGATGAATTCTGTAAGAAATATATCTATCAGGCAACGGTAGATGCCATGAAAGCAGAAGGCAGACCTTTTAAGGGAATTATTTTCTTCGGTCTGATGCTGACTCCCAAGGGCCCCCGCGTTCTGGAATACAATGCACGTTTCGGCGATCCCGAAGCACAGGTTGTCATTCCCCGTATGAAAAATGATATCGTAGACGTAATGAATGCCTGTATCGATGGCAGACTTTCTGAAATCGAACTGGAATTTGAAGATAATGCAGCTGTCTGCGTTGTTCTGGCATCTGACGGTTACCCGGTTTCCTACGAAAAAGGTTTCTCAATCAGCGGACTGAATACTTTTAATAATATGGAAGGATATTATATCTTCCATGCAGGTACTAAATTCAATGACGCAGGTCAGGTTGTAACAAATGGCGGACGTGTACTCGGCGTAGTAGCAAAAGGCTGCGATTTAAAACAGGCTAGACTGAATGCATATTCAGCAACAACCTGGATTGAATTTGAGAATAAATATATGAGAAATGATATCGGTAAGGCAATTGACGAAGCATAAAGCGGAGGTTTTTGCAGCAAGCTGGTTATGATACGAAGTCTGACCGGAGCATATTGGCGCTTTCAGGCACCAATATGCTCCTTGTAGATTTCTATCATAGGCAGCTTGTTGTTTTTTTACAACATATCAGCTTGATGTTTTTTACAATATATCAGTCTGCTGTTTTTTCGCAACATGTGTTGCAATACCACCTGAATTGTGATAAACTATTCATAGGAAAAGAAGGTTACGTTCTGCTGACAGAAAAAGGGAGTGATAAAGTATATGGCAGTGAAATTTCCGCTTGGAATCGATCTTTTTGATAAATTAAGAACAGATGGATATTATTATGTGGATAAAACGGAATTGATTCATGAAGTACTGGATACAAAATTCGAAGTAAGCCTGATTACAAGACCGCGTCGGTTCGGAAAAACTCTGATGATGTCCATGCTGGAAACATTTTTTGATATCAGCAGAGACAGCAAAGCGATTTTTGAGGGCTTAAAAATCAGCAGAGAGCGTGCGCTGTGTGAGGAATGGATGAATCAATGGCCAACTGTTTTTGTGTCGTTAAAAAGTGCAGAGGGACTGAATTTTAAGGATGCGTATGGGATGTTGACTATATTGATTGCCAATCTGTATAAAAAGTATGCTTTTTTAGGGGAAAGTGATGCTGTTGATAAAGATGATAGAAATCTCTTCCTGAAAATAAAGAGACGGGAAGCAGAACTGGTGGAACTGAAGGATTCTTTGCTGCTTCTGACCCGTATGATGCATGCACATTATGGAAAAAAAGTCATTCTTCTGATAGACGAGTATGATGTGCCGCTGGCAAAGGCATATGATAATGGCTATTATAAAGATATGCTGGATGTAATCCGTCTTGTGCTTGGAAGTGCATTGAAGACGAATCTGCATCTGAAATTTGCAATTATTACAGGCTGCCTGAAGATTTCCCAGGAAAGCATTTTTACCGGCCTTAACAATGTAGTGGCTAATACGATTACAGTGGAACGGTTTGATGAATATTTTGGCTTTACAGAAAAAGATGTCCATAAACTTCTTTCTGCTGCTGGTTTTGCCGATCATGCGGAGGAAGTAAAGAGATGGTACGATGGTTATCACTTTGGTGCAGTAGATGTATACTGTCCCTGGGATTTATTGAACCATGTAGCGGCGCTGCAGGTGAATGGAAAAGTGCGCCCGAAAAACTATTGGGCAGCTACAAGCCATAATGATATTATTTACAAACTTTTTGAGAATGAAGAGTTTGATGTAGATGGAAAATTTGAGGCTTTGCTGGCTGGTGAATCCATTCAGGCGGAGATAACCGAGGAATTGACATACGACTCGATAGAAGCTTCTGAAATGAATCTGTGGAGTTTGTTATTCATGACAGGATATCTTACAATGGCAGAAGATTATGCTGAGGATGAGAGAATTGCGCTTTGTATTCCGAATGAAGAAGTGAAATCAATCTTTAAAACGGCAATTGTGGATTGGTTTAAAAAGGATGTTCAGACGATTGACCGTTCGAAAATGTTTACTGCCCTGTGGGAGGGAGATGCAGAGACGGCAACGGAGTTTATTTCTGATCTGCTGTTTGCTTCTATCAGTTATCACGATTATCGGGAAAGTTATTACCATACATTTGTTGCAGGTTTATTTGCAGGGGCAGGCTATGTAGTGGAATCAAATTTTGAGTATGGAGATGGACGTCCGGACGTAGTGATTAAGGAAAAAAGAAAACGCCGTGTGATGTTGTTTGAGATTAAGCATGCGAAAGAAAAAGAACTACTTGAAAAATCCTGCGATGAGGCTGTGAAACAGATAGAAGAAAGACGATACGCCCTTGCTTTTGATGGATATCGGGTTGTGATAAGCTACGGAATTTCTTTTTCCGGGAAAGACTGTATGATAAAGAGGTATATGGCCTGAGTTGCTGATAAGATGAATAAGATATTTTTTCAGTTTACAAGATCACACAGATAACAATGGAGAAGACGAAAAAGGAGTGAAAAAACATGACAGTACAGCTTCCGCTTGGAATCGATCTTTTTGATAAATTAAGAACAGATGGATATTATTATGTGGATAAAACGGAATTGATTCATGAAGTACTGGATACAAAATTCGAAGTAAGCCTGATTACAAGACCGCGTCGGTTCGGAAAAACTCTGATGATGTCCATGCTGGAAACATTTTTTGATATCAGCAGAGACAGCAAAGCGATTTTTGAGGGCTTAAAAATCAGCAGAGAGCGTGCGCTGTGTGAGGAATGGATGAATCAATGGCCAACTGTTTTTGTGTCGTTAAAAAGTGCAGAGGGACTGAATTTTAAGGATGCGTATGGGATGTTGACTATATTGATTGCCAATCTGTATAAAAAGTATGCTTTTTTAGGGGAAAGTGATGCTGTTGATAAAGATGATAGAAATCTCTTCCTGAAAATAAAGAGACGGGAAGCAGAACTGGTGGAACTGAAGGATTCTTTGCTGCTTCTGACCCGTATGATGCATGCACATTATGGAAAAAAAGTCATTCTTCTGATAGACGAGTATGATGTGCCATTATCGAAAGCCTATGATAATGATTATTATCGCGAAATGCTGGATATCATTCGCGTTATGCTTGGCAGCGCTTTAAAAACCAATCCTTATCTGAAATTTTCAGTTATCATGGGATGTTTGAAAATTTCAAAGGAAAGTATTTTTACCGGCCTGAATAATGTGGTATCGAATACTATTACAACAGAAAGATTTAATGAATATTTTGGTTTTACAGAAAATGATATACAGAAACTGCTTGCAGATACAGGTTTAACTGATCATGCAGACGAGATGAGGGCCTGGTACGATGGCTATCACTTTGGAAGAGCGGATGTATATTGCCCCTGGGATGTGCTGAATCATGCGGCAGCTCTGCAGGCAGATCCGTATGCACAGCCACGGGCGTATTGGGCGAATACCAGCGGCAACAGTATATTAAAACGCTTTTTAAAAATGGCCAGTCGGACAACTAAAGTTGAAATCGAAAAGCTGATCAATGGAGAATATATATCGAAAAGAATCAACGAGCAGCTTACTTATGATGAACTGGAAAGTTCAATCGGAAATATGTGGAGCTTTCTATATTTGACAGGATATCTGACAGGAAAAAAATCCGAAAGAGGACAAAGCGAGGTTGTGGAACTGGCTATTCCAAACAGAGAAGTGCGGGAAGTTTTCATGTCACAGATTGTGGAATGGTTCACAGAGGAAATCGTGGTCAGCCAGCATGAAAAACTGACAGCGTTTTGTCAGGCACTGAAAACGGGGGATATATCAACTGCTCAAAGTATATTTGATGCATTTTTAAAAAGAGGAATCAGTGTAAGAGATACTTTTGTAAAAAAGAACAGGAAGGAGAATTTTTATCACGGAATTCTTCTCGGTTTGCTGATGAGTGCAGATGGCTGGTATGTTCGCTCTAATCATGAGGACGGAGACGGCTACAGTGATATTCATGTAGAAATCGATGAGGAAGATATTGCATTTGTGATAGAAGTCAAATATGCGGAGAATGATGCTCTGGATGCCGCGTGTAGTGAAGCCATGAAGCAGATTGAGAAGATGAAGTACCTTGAAGGCCTGGAGGAACTTGGATTTTCTACCATTTATGCGTATGGGATTGCGTGTTACAAAAAACATTGTAAAATTGTGAGAAGGGAAATGCTTCAGCAGTTAAAATAAGAAAATTTGGTGGTTTATACTGCAGTAAAAGATTATGAGCAGGATATGAAAAAATGGATTTCATATCCTGCTTTTTGTTGTGCTTTTTATGTATTTTTCTGTTCAGCCATTTCAATAAGGGATATTAAATTTTTCAGGCTTTCTTCAGCAAGAGGAATATAGTCGTCATCTAAACTGTTTAATAATGCCTCCGCAGAGGAGCGCTTATCATTTTCTGATTCAATTCCTAAAAGAATATAATCAGCAGAAACTCTTAATGTGGTACATACATTTTGAAGCGTCGATAATGACATCCCTTTTTGTCCGCATTCGATATAGCCCATAAATAATGTAGAAATCCCTAACTTTTCAGAGAGCTGTTCACGTGTAAGATTTCTGGAATGTCTGACTTTTTTTACGCGTTGTCCGATCTGGATATTAATATCCTTTTTTATCTTGTTCACCTCCCGATCAGATATCGAAAGAATATGCAATAAATTATTAGCTAAGTTAATTTATTATTGCGTTTGAATAAATGTTATACATTTTATAAGAAGTAAGTCAATCATCCAATTGAAATTAACTTATGTGATTTATTTTACTGACAAAAATCGACAAAAACAATTTACCAATAGTAATTGACATGATATAATTTTATTGATATAGTTAATTTGGTGTCGATATATAGCAATTGCATTGACTTATTATATCTATGTAGATACATCAGAGATAGTTTTAAAAATAAAATCCAAGAGAGGAACTTGTTTTGAAAAAAGTAATGATTATATTCGGAACCAGACCGGAGGCTATTAAAATGTGTCCCCTGATTCTCGAATTACAGCAACGTAAAGACATACAATCGATAGTATGTGTGACAGGACAGCACCGTCAGATGCTGGATAGTGTTTTGGATGCATTTCGGGTTACAGTAGATTATGATCTTTCTATTATGCAGGAGAAACAAACGTTATTTGATATTACAACTTTAATTTTGAAACGTATTGAAACTGTATTGACTGAAGAAAAGCCGGATATTGTATTGGTACATGGTGATACGACAACAACGTTTACAACAGCATTGGCTTGTTTTTACCTGCAGATTCCTATTGGACATGTAGAAGCAGGATTAAGAACCTATAATTTGAAGTCTCCTTTTCCAGAAGAATTTAACAGACAGGCCGTTGGGATTTTGGCAGATATTCATTTTGCTCCAACCGTACAGGCAAAAAAGAATTTGCTGAAAGAAGGTAAAGATGAAAAAAGAATTTATGTAACTGGTAATACAGCTATAGATGCATTGAAAATTACTGTTTCGGAAGAATATTCTCATCCGGAATTGAGCTGGGCAGAAGGAAGTCGGCTTATATTGCTGACTGCACATCGTAGAGAAAATCTGGGAGAGCCGATGCGTCAAATGTTTAAAGCAATTCTACGAGTTGTAGAGGAAAACTCGGATATTAAAGTTATTTATCCAATCCATCTGAATCCGCTTGTGCGTTCAATAGCGAAAGAGATATTTGGCGAAAATGATAAGATACATTTGATTGAACCTTTGGATGTGCTGGATTTCCATAATTTTATGGAGAGAAGTTATTTGATTCTGACAGATAGTGGAGGAATTCAGGAAGAGGCCCCGTCACTCGGAAAACCGGTGCTTGTAATGCGCGATACAACAGAACGTCCTGAAGGTGTGGAAGCAGGAACACTGCGATTAGTTGGCACGAAAGAGAAAGTAATTTATCATGAAATTGTAAAACTGCTTCAGGAGGAAGAATACAAAAAGATGAGCAAAGCAGTGAATCCGTATGGAGACGGATTTGCTAGTCGGAGGATTGCAGATATTTTGGAAAAAGAGCTTTGATGTTTTAGTGGATAATAGAATAAAACTGCTTTGAACAGTACATTTTGATAAAGCTAATTTATTTTGGGAGCGTAATATGGAGCGAATAAAATTTTTGGGAACTTTTGTTGATAATCTGACAATGGAAGAAACCATAGAAGAAGTGGATAAGTATATTTATAAAAATAAGCCGTTGCATCTTATAGGTGTTAATGCAGATAAAATCAATGAATTAAGTAAAGATTTTAAATTAAGAAAGCTTGTGAATGAGTGTGGCATCATCAATGCAGATGGTGCATCTGTTGTCTGGGCATCGAAAGTTCTTCATTTGCCAATTAAGGAAAGAGTTGCAGGTATTGATCTGATGCTTAAATTAGTGAAATTGGCAGAAAAAAAGAAATATAGTATTTATCTTTTAGGAGCAAAACAGGAGGTTGTCGAAAAGACAGCAGAAACTCTTCAAAAATCATATCCGGGATTGCATATAGCTGGTTATCGCAATGGTTATTTTACCGAGAGTGAATGGCCTCAGATTGCAGAAGAGATAGAAAAAAGCAAAGCACAACTAGTGTTTGTGGGAATTTCTTCCCCCATGAAAGAATATTTAATTGAATATTTTCAGAAACGAAATATGAATCAGGTTTTTATGGGAGTTGGGGGAAGTTTTGATGTAATTTCCGGTAATATTCCCAGAGCGCCTGAATGGGTTCAAAAAATTGGAATGGAGTGGTTTTTCCGTTTTTTACAGGAACCGCAAAGGCTTTGGAAGCGATATCTGATAGGAAATACTATTTTTGTATTTCGAGTATACCGCGAAAAGTTCAGAAAGAGTGTCTAAGGTGAATATTTTATATTTGTCTCGGACAATGGATCAGGGCGGCGCCGAAAAAATTGTATATCAGCTTGCGGTAAGTTCCAAAAAACAGGGACATAATGTCTGGGTGGCATCAAGTGGAGGAAGTTATGTCCCTTTGCTTGAGGAATTTCAGATAGAACATATTTCTATACAAGATTTGGAATGTAAAAAACCGGCTGTAATTTTACAAAGTTGGGGATTATTAAAACAGACGATTGTTAAAAAACAAATAGACATTATACATACGCATCATCGAATGGCAGCTTTTTATGCCTATTTTTTAAAAAGGCAATTTCCTGAAATCCAGCTTGTTTATACAGCACATAATGTGTTTTTGAATAAACGTTGGTTAACCAGTAAATTACTTACTACTTCTGAAATAGTAGCAGTAGGCAATAGTGTAAAGAAAAATCTGATTGAATTTTTTGGAATTCCGGAATCTTCAATTAAAGTGATTTATAATGCAGTGCAGCCTGAAAAAATAGAACCTCAATATTATAACAAGGAGCTTATAGACTTAAAAAAAGAAAGGACAGTACTGGTTGGAATGATAGGACGCCTTTCTGAACAAAAAGGGATAGATATTTTTATTCAGGCAATTAAAATTTCACGACACAAAAATCCTGCTATCAGAGGTGTTATTATTGGAGACGGTGAATTGCGGGAAAAAGTTGAAGAATGGATTGAAAAATCTGAACTTACACATGAAATAGTAATGCTGGGTTTTCAAAGACATATCATTACGTTAATCTCTCAGTTGGATTTTCTTGTTATGCCTTCAAGATGGGAAGGATTTCCATTAACGCCAATTGAAGCTTTTTTAGTAGGAAAAACAATAGCTGCAAGTGATATAGACGGCTTAAATGAGGTTGTTAAGAATAATGAAAGTGGTTTGTTGGTGCCCAAAGATGATGTAGAAGGGTTCTCACATGCCATTTTAGAATTGGCTGAAAATTCCAAACTTCGAGAAAAGCTGGAGATAAACGGAAAAAGTTATTATAAAGAAAATTTTGAATTTGGCATGTTTACAGAGAAATATCAGAAATTATATGATGATATGATGGCAAATTGAATCATAAAATAGTATATAAATTTACAGATATATTGAGGAAGAAAATGAGATTATTAATTGTTACGCCAGGTCGTTTGCCGATACCGGCAGTAGAAGGCGGTGCTGTAGAAACATTGATTCAGCAAATTTTGGATTATAATGAGCATTTTTTGCATCATGAAATATATGTAGCTGCGATTTATCATTCAGAAGCTGTACAAAGGAGTCGTGATTATCGTTATACTCATTTTTGCTATCTTAAAATGGGTAGAGCTTTTTCGCTGGCAACAAAAAAACATCTTCTTCCATATCGGATGCTTGACAGATTATTTGCTAAAAAGGCAGTTAAGCAGCTGAGAAAAACAGATAATAGATTTGACTATATTGTTATTGAAAATGAAACGGTAATTGGTAGTGTTTTTCTTCGGTATTTAGAGGGCTCTTATATTTTTCATGCTCATAATAATTTGGCAGTCCCTATTAGGAGAAAGGAGCAGCAATTTTTACAATCTTGTTTAGGGATTATAGCAATCAGCCAGTATTTGGAAAACGTAATCAGGGGTAGTATTAAACCTCCATTTATTGGTACGGTATATAACGGTATTGATATTAATTTGTTTAATCGTAAGGCACATTGTAAAAATGGAATCAGAATAAGAGAACGACTGGGTATTAACAAGGAAGAGACCGTAATTCTTTTCGCAGGAAGAATTATTCCGGAAAAAGGTCTGGAAGAATTGTTGAAGGCTTTTGCGATGCTTCCGGAAACAATGCCTGTCACTTTACTTGTGTTGGGAGCCTCATTTTTTGCAGAAAGCGGAGAAAATACATATATTAAAAAGTTAAAAAGTCTGGGGGAAAAGAAAAAAGACAAGATTGTGTTTTGCGGTTATGTAGAGCACTCTGCTATGCCGGATTATTATAGTGCGGCAGATATTGGCTGTATTCCGTCTATATGGGAAGAACCGTTTGGATTGGCTGTTGCAGAACAAATGGCAATGCAATTACCTGTTATCACAACAGAATCTGGTGCAATCACGGAAATTGCAGATAAGTCCTGTGGTTTTGTTTTTCCGAGAGATAAAGATTTGAGCCGTAATATTGCGGATGCTGTGATAACTCTGCATGAGGATAAGGCGCTGCGGCAGAAAATGGGAACTGCGGGTAGAAAAATAGTATGTCAGCATTTCAGTCAGCAAAGCTATTGTGAAAACTGGTTTAAGATGTTAGAAAAAATGAAAGGGCAGGGTAAAAAACTGTCAGAGAAAAAAATAGAAAGATAAATAGATTAGACAGATGAAAATAGAAAAAATTTTTCAGAGCAGAAGTGTTCTTCTGTTTTTGATAATTCCTTTTTTTAAGCCGGTATGTATTCAGTATTTTTCAGTTTTACAGGCATTAGAACAGTTATTTGTAAACTGGAAAATGATTTCAGCAGCGTGTATTTTGAGTTTGTTTCTTATACACCTGCTGAAATCTACCAAAATTCCTAAATTGATTTTATACATTGTTTTGTATGAAGCGGGTATTGTATTCAGTACGATTTATAATCAGGGTTACCTGTTAAAGGCTTTAATTGATGCGGTGTCAATCACTTCATTTTCCATTTTGTTGATTTTGGCAATTCGCTATAACAGTACAATATTTTTGAATCAACTGGGGAATCTTTTAAAGATATTGATGTTGTCAAATTTGATATCTATGTGTATATTTCCATCTGGGTTACCAGCCGACCTGTATTATAACGCTGAAAATGCACTATATTTTATGGTTGTCGATAATGGAAGTGCATTATTTTTGATGTTCAGTATGTTGATTTTTATTTTAAATGATCTGGTAAAAAAAGGGAGAATTTCTCGAATCGGAAAAATATTAGTTTTTTTCTGTTTATGGAGTGGTGTGATGTCGCATTCCGCAACTGCTGTTTTAATACTTTTGGCTTTTATATTCTTTTTGATTTTGATAAGAAAACGAAATACATGCAATCCATGGTTTTTCCTTTTGCTGTTCAGTATCTGTTCTGTCATTATGTTTGCCATGCAAAACAGCAAAATCCTTGAATTTATATTGGTAAATATTCTTGATCGTTATAGTACATTTACAAGTCGATATCTGCTTTGGAATTCAGCAGTACAGATGATTTTTCAAAAACCATGGCTTGGTTATGGACGGATTGATCATGACTATATTGCTGCGTGGGGAGGTTATTTTTCATCTCACAACTTTATTTTGGAAATGCTTTTGCAAGGAGGAATTCTGGCCTGGAGCCAGTTTATATTGATAATAATTGCCACAGTAAAGAGGTTATATAAAGGCAGAGGCAGAAAGGTCATCAAAGCTTTAACAATAGCACTTTTTGTTGTTCTAACATCTGCATTAGTAGAATCTACAATACATTCAGTCTATATATGGGGAATCATTGTGCTGTGTTTTGAATG
>JAUNPP010000021.1 GCA_030536685.1 Lachnospiraceae bacterium | reverse complement strand
CTGACCGGGGCTAAGGTGGTGCTTTCAGCACCAATACGCCCCTTGCAGACTTGTAGCATAGCCTGTTTGCTGGTTTTTGCGGCTTTTTACTGTCATGGAATCTTTGACCAGTTGCAGGAAGAGAGATGCGGGAGTTTTGCTGTTTATATTCATTTTAACGATAGAATAAGTAAATTATTAATTTACGAATGCCGAAGGCATTCATGTTGTGAGCAGCTCCCGCAATTTTCCAAACATTCAAAATCCAGTGATTTACTACGTAAATCGTTATTTTTTTATCCTACTTTATGATTATTTAGTATTCTACTTTCCACATATAACGGCGGGTTGTATAGTCTATGCCTGTTGCTTTTGACAATGCCTTCATGTATACATTGTTTAAGATAGGAGTGAAAAGAAGGTGGTTAAAATACTCTGATACAGAATCTTTCAGGTTATTTAATCCAAGTTCTTTTGCATCCAGAATATAGACCTTTTCTCCTGCATATTTCTTCATAAATGTAATTGCTCTTTCATCTGCTTTTCTTGTTCTTCCATCTGCTGCTAACAGGAAGAATGCCTGATTCTTATCTGTAATTTCAAATGGTCCGTGAAAGAAATCGCAGCTGTTAAATGTAGGTGAATGCAGCTGAAGCATTTCCAGAATGTTACATGTTGAAAAGATGTGTCCTGAGCCATATGCTGGTCCACTCGCAAGAACCGTAATGCATTTTTCATTTTTCATCTTCTCAGCCCATGCTTCAGCCAGTGGTCTACAATATTCTCTGGCTTTTACATATGCCGGCTGAACCTTTGTAAATGCATCCATGGCGTCTGCATAGTTATCATATCCTTCTGCAATATCTACGATTGCCATAGCCATACGCAATGCATTTCCAGCATTTGTTTTACTTTGATCTTCATCATCTTCCCAGATGCTTCCATACTGTACTTTGTAATCACATACTTCTGTCAGCCCTGATTCATCAACATACTGACCGATGGTAACTGCACCAAGCTCTTTAGCGATCTTTGCTGCAACTATCGTCTCCTTTGTTCCTCTCATGGATGTCAGTACAACGATTGAATTTTTTCCGACACATTTCGGTGCCGCATATACGAACTCACTGCTGGTAATCATCTGTGAAGGAATCAGTGTAGACTCATGATCCATAAAATACTGAGCGGCAAAATGTCCGTCATTCGATCCTCCTGCTGCAACCCAAAATACATTCTTCAAGCCCCCATCTGCTTCCATGTCTTTCATTACTTTTTCAATAAGTTCTCTGATCTCCATAATTTAACTCCTTTTCTATAATTGCTTCATGATTTCTATAGCTTCTGCAACACCATCATGTTCATTATCAGCGACAACAATATCAGCCTCATTCTTTATATGCTGCAAAGCATTTTTTACTGCAAAGCCCACATCTGCTACTCGAATCATCTCATAATCGTTATTATGATCTCCGATGCAGCAAAGTTTTTTCTCTTCTGCCTTTATGATCTTTCGGAAACGTAATACAGCATCTCCTTTAGACACTCCTTCTTTTACAATTTCCAGCGAATATTCCCCCGTATCAATACATCTGCATCCCGGGAGCGGATGTCCTGTTATATATGTATTCAGTTTTTCCCTATCCACAAGATCAGAAATAAATTCAACTTTGATCCATGGTTCTTTTACTTCTCTTATATCTGAAATTTCTATATATGAAAGATGTTCTCTTTCTATATACTCTTTACAAACAGGCGTTGGATGACAGGAATAAATCTTGCGGGTCATGATCTGAACTCCCAAAAGAGGAAATTGTTTCATGATTTCCTGCACATAATCTTTTACATTTTCCTCAAGTTCCCGTACCCACAAAATCTCTTTCTTCTGATAATCATAAATACAACTTCCGTTATACAGGATAACAGGCACACGTATTTCAAGTTCCTTTTGATAAGGCGAGAATCCTACAATGGAACGCCCCGTTGCCACTGTAAACACTCCCCCTGCCTTTTGAAACTCCTGAATTGCTTTCCTGTTTCTTGCAGAAATCTGTTTTCTGTCGTTAAAAAGCGTATCATCCATATCAGATACAAATACTGTCTGTTGTGGCTTCATCCATTACACTCCTAAAATGCCCAGCCATGAACAGGCAATTGATATTACAATAATTCCGATCAAAATCCATGTGGTTTTAATATTTTTTCCAAGCAGCCAATAGATAAGGGCTGTTACGCAGACCGGAAGCAGACACGGCATAATGCTGTCTAAAATACCTTGAAGTTCTGTTACTCCGTCCCCGGATCCGAACTGAAGCGGAACCTTTAAGCTCACCATTGTAGCTATCATAGATCCTATTGTCATTAATCCGACAATACCTGTCATATTCGTAACTTTATTCATCAATCCTGATTTTTGCAGTTTTTCCAGAAGCGTTGTACCAAGCTCATAGCCTTTCATCATTCCAAAATATCTGATGAAAAATGCCGGGATATTGTAGAGCAGTAAAAACACAAGCGCGCCTGCCGGATTTCCATTCATACAGATAGATGCTCCGATTCCTGCCGCAATAATTCGAAGTGTTCCAAGGAAAATAGAATCTCCGATTCCTGAAAGCGGACCCATAAGACTGGCTTTGATATTGCTAATCGATGCTGTATCAAAATCAGGTTCTTTTGCTCTGCGTTCTTCCATCGCAGTTACAATTCCAAGTACGAGCGTCGAAAAATATACTGTAATGTTGAAAAACTCTGTATGTCTTTGCAGTGCCTCTGCACGTTCCTCTTTCGATTTATATAATTTTTCGATAATCGGAGACATAGAATATGCAAATCCCAGATGATCCTGTCTCACATAGTTCCATGAAATTTCAAAAGGCAACGATTTCCAGAATACCTTTCGTAAATCTTTTTTTGTAATCACAGAAGTTCCGCCTTCCTGAACCTCGTTAGAAGTCTTCATCATCCTCTACCTCCATTTCTCCTGCTGCTACAGGTCTGTTTGTTTCTCCATAAACCATTAAAACAACAATACTTACTGCCATAATTGCAACACCAAGTACCGGAAGTCCAAGGTATGCCGTTAACACGAAACCAATTGCCAGAAAAGCTGCGATTTTTTTATTCAGAATCATTCTTAATAATATTGCAAATCCAAGTGCGGGAAGTATACCTGCTGAGATTGTCAAACCGTCCTGCACAAATTGTGGAATTGCATTTAACACACTTTCCATCACATTGCTTCCAAGATAATATGCAAGAGCTACCAGAACTGCCAGCGGTAAATACATCCCAAATATTCCGCCAAACCAGTGCATCCGTGAAACGCCTTTGATATCGCCATCTTTTGCATATCGATCAGCACGGTTTGCGAATAACGGTACAATTACAACAAAAAGGAAATTGCGAAGAAGCATAACCAGCATTGCAATCGGAAGTCCGAGTGCAACTGCCATACCGGCATCTTTACTTCCTGCAATAGCAAAAGCTGTTCCCAGGATACTACCGGATACAACTTCCGGCGGAAGAGCCGCTCCTACTCCTACAGCTCCCATCATCGCAAGTTCCATAGTCGCACCGATCACACATCCTGCCTGTAAATCTCCCATAACAAGTCCGACTAATGGTCCTAAAACCAGCGGTCTTGTCTGCAATGATTTTCCAGTAAAATAATCGCTGTATCCAAAACATGCGATCAGAAAAATCATTAATACTTTGATCATCTTATTATCCTCTCTTTCTTCATGTATACAAAACGCTTTTAAAGCGCCGTAACCGCGTTTACTTTCTTATCATTCGGAACCTGTCTGATCTCAACTTCGATTCCTGCTTTATCCATTTCTTTAATCAGTTCTTCTTCTGACGGCAGCACATTTACAGACTTTGATATGTTTCTTGTTCCATCCTTTGCTTTCACGAGACCAAGATTTACTTTATCTACTGCTTTAACCGCTAACGCGAGCTTTGCTGCATCTTCGATAGATTCCACAACAATAAACAACTTATACTTATCTGTAACACCACTCTTTAATGCGTGAATAGAGTCTTCGATACTTTTTATAACCAGTTTTGTTCCTGACGGTTTCGCCAGTTTCATCGTTGTTTTTCTCAATTCATCCTGTGCAACGGCATCATTTGCAATCAGGATACAATTTGCTCCCAGTCCCGATGTCCAGGACACCGCAGTCTGACCATGTAATAGTCTGCAATCAACTCTTGTCATTAAAACCATATTTTTGTCTCCTTTTTCTTAAAACTCTTTGTTTTCTTCTACTTAAAACTTCTGTTTAAAACTCTTCGTCTTCTTTATCCTGCGTATTTTTCAATAAATCATTACAATAAATCAACGTATCTCTGGTCTCTTCCATGCAGTCTCTTATAAGTGCATCTGTCGTACAATCGTCATCCTTACGAACTACCAGATTCATACATAATGCCAGATTCATTCCTGACACCAGATATACATTTTCATTTTCTGCTGCCACTGTCATAAATTCATTATTTACGCTCCCTCCAAACAGGTCTGTGACAACAATCATTTCATCCTCCGGATCCAACTCTGACAGCTTTCTGTGGATTTCTTCTTTTATGTCATAAGGTTCTTTCACATATGCACACAAAATATCCACGCTTTCTTGTTTTCCCAGGATTAGTTCCAATGAACTTTTCGTTCCCTCTGCCATATAGGCATGCGATGCGAATAAATATTTCCTCACTTGCTTCCTCCTTTGCTTTTATCTTGTATCGTGATGTCTGCATACAAGTTGTTTTGTTAAGGACATCTTATCACACATCTTCCTGTCTGTAAACTATTTTTTCTTTTTTTGTGAATACATCACAATACAAGTTGTATTATTTCAAGTGAATTTTTATGCCATTTTATTAAAAATCACTAATTTTAAAAAATACATCTGCAAACATCTTGCATTCATTCTATTATTTGATATAATATTAGATAAATATAATCTTTACATAAAAAAGGAGAAAACCTGATACAGAGGAATATTCATTCCTGTGACTCATTCATCTGATATATATAATTAAAAAATCTTTTATTTTAAAGAAAATTCATTTGACACTATAGGGAGGAACACCATGGCAGATAATTTGAACGCACAGACGAGCGTTAATCTATATGATCAGCTTGCACAACAGATTCGAAACGATATTCATAGTGGGAAATTGGCAGTTGGAGAAAAAATTCCTTCGGAATTTGAATTAAGCGATATGTACAATATAAGCCGCAGTACAGTCAGAAAGGCAATCTCAGTTCTTGTAGATGAAAACCTTTTGGTCAAAGCACATGGGAAGGGAACTTTTGTCTCTTCTAATACGTCCGGTTCGAACAATTCAACATTTTTAAGCTATACAGAAAACATAAAATCTATGGGAAAGACTTTGTCTACAAAACTGCTTCGCTTTTCACATGTTCACCCGACAGAAGGGCAAAAAGAATTTTTCAAACTGGATTCTGATGATTTGATTCTCGAGATAGAACGTCTGCGCTATGTAGATGGGGTTCCAATCTGTGTAGAAACCTGCTGGTTTGATTCTGAGTATGATTCTCTGGAAAAGAAAGATCTGAACGGCTCACTTTATGCCATTCTTAAAAAAGATTATAATATCGTGTCATTTAACGGTTCCAAGACAGTAGAATTGTGTTATGCTTCTCCTGAAGAAGCAGAGCTTCTGGATGTACCTCGCGGTTCTGCCCTTATGCTTGTAGAAGACAAGGTATATAACGGTCAAAAACCGCTTCATATCTCCAAACAGGTGCTTAGAGGAGATAAGTTCAAATACGCAATCAAATAATAAAGACCTGGCAGCCTTAGAAGTAGGAATTCAAGGGACGTAAACAGTATTATCACTGACCAGGGTATTTCCCCGGATATGGCAGATGCGATCCGAAACCAGGGGACAGAACTGATTCTGGCCGGATAACCAACTTTACCCTTTGCGCGACCGACTGCCGGTAACTCCGCTAACCGGTCGCGCTGTGTATGTAATGAATAACAAAAACAGCCAAACAGACTCCAGACTTTTCTCGGGAAAATCACCCGCAATCCTTGTCTTTGCCTGCCTGTCACTTCAGAACTATGAACCGCAGGTATTCTACCATCAGGGGCTGTTATAAGTTTACGAACTACTTTTCTTCCAAATATGTATTTTTATATTCTTCGCGAATCTCTTCCGGCACAAGACTTCCGCCTGTTGCCCATGCGATATGTACCGCATTTTCCATTTTGGACTCTAAACCGTTTTCTTTTATATAAGCAAGTCCCTGCTCATATGTATTCAGTCTGGATGGTCCTGCGAAGGATGCACAGGCACTTGGTTCCAGGAAAATGTTTTCTGTTTCCAATAAGTCACGCATATAGTGATAAAGCTGACTATCCTTCACAGTAAATTCCCCACTTAAAAACGGCACCATCACACCTCCTACAAAGCCTGATGGACGTCCTACGGCAAGTCCATCTGCATGAGTAAGTCCCGTTAAACCTATATCCTGCACGCTGATTTCACTCTGTAAACCGCTTGCCATGCCTACAACCATACAAGGCGCCTGTGTCGGTTCTACGAAAAATGCATGTACATATTCTCCAAATACCTGCTTCAAACCAAAAGTCACTCCGCCCGGTGCGCCTCCTACGCCGCATGGAATGTATACAAACATTGGATGTTCTGCATCAACGCTGATGTTTTTCTCTTTTAACTGACTGATCAGGCGCTTCGCTGCAACTGCATATCCCAGAAACAGTGTTCTGGAATTTTCGTCGTCTACGAAATAACTCTTAGGATTCTGATCCGAAAGCTCACGTCCATGTTTTACTGCTTCGCTATAGTCAGATTCATATTCAACAACCGTTACACCATGACTTCTAAGAAGATCCTTTTTCCACTGTTTTGCATCTGCACTCATGTGTACAATGACATTATAGCCAACAGCCGCGCTCATAATTCCAATACTCATGCCGAGATTTCCGGTAGATCCAACCTGAATGGTATACTGCTCAAAAAATGCTCTGCAGAAAGGCTCCGCAAGCTTCGCATAATTATCCTCCTCTGTGAGCAAACCATGTTCCAGCGCCAGCTCCTCTGTGTGCTTCAGCACCTCATAAATACCGCCTCGAGCCTTTACAGATCCCGCAATCGCCAGGTGACTATCCTTTTTCAAAAGCAATTGACCTTTAAGCCCACTCTGATATTTCTCATTCAGCCGCGCCTGCATTGACGGAATTTCCACCAGTTCAGATTCGATCAGACCATTTTTATCTTTTGTTTCCGGAAACTTCTCCATAATAAATGGTGCAAATCTTTCCAGACGTCTCTCTGCATCGTCGATGTCTGCCATGGTCAGCTCACACTTTGCAATTGCTTTTTCACATTGCATTTTTCCCGGATTGATCCAGAAAATCTCTTTTTCTTTACTGATGTCATCCAAAATCGGATACTGTTCTTTTATTTTTTCAAAATCCATGCTGTTTCCTCCTGTTTATTTCAATTCTATTCTTCATCTCTAAGATTACTTCCCCCACGGCCATACTGTGCCGGGGTTTTTCCCGTAAACTCTTTAAAATATTTATAATAATGATTCAGGTTCTGATACCCCACCCGAAGTGCTGCTTCTTTTACCGATTCACCGTTCTTCAGCATACGAATGCTTTCTGTGATACGCAGTTTATGAACATAATTCAAAAGAGTACAGCCTGTATACTTTTTAAAAGTATGGGCAAGATGGCTGGGCGAACAAAACATCATTTCCGAAAGCTGATTCAATCTAATCTGCTCCATGTAATGCAAATGCAGCCAGGCAATCACCTGATTGGTCAGGTCATTTTCCGTAAACTCCCATCCAATTGCCCGTATAATCGCATTCCGAAGCTGCTCCATATCAATAGGCTTCGCAATAATATCACTTGCTCCAAGGCGCAGAGCCTGCTGGGCATGAGAAAAAGAATCATAGGCTGTAATGATAATAACTTTAGAATCTTTAATCTGACCAAGCACTTCCAGGCCTGTAATATATGGCATCTGAATATCCAGAAATACCAGATCCGGTTTTTCAGTCTGTATCAGTTTCAGCGCATCTCTGCCGTTTTCTGCTGTACCCACAATCTCAATTGGCAGATTTTCCATATCAATAAAATGCCGGATAATGATTAATGCTGCTTTTTCATCGTCACAGATTACTGCACGTATCATACCTTCCTCCTGATTAATCAAAATTATTTATCGGAAAACTGATTGTAAATCGGATTCCGCTTTTCTTCCATGGACTGGAAAAAAAAGAAAAGTTTTTGCCATAGATTGCCTGCAGTTTCAGATAGATCATAGACAATCCATGAGATACTCCGGCTTTCATGCGGCGGTTAATAGTTTTACAGACCTCCTCGGTCATCTTTTTTCCACTGTTGCAGACAGAGATACTGAGTTCTTCTGCGTTTCTTTTTATGGAAATATAAATCTTCTTCTCATCACTTTCCTGAAATCCATGGGTAAATGCATTTTCCACAACAGGCTGAAGGAAATTAAAAGGTACCGTACAGTTCAGAAGGTTGTCTTCCACATCAAAAAATAGCTTCAGCGACTCTCCGTACCGTATTTTCTGAAGTTTCAGATAGGCTCTCACATACTCGATTTCTTTTTGCAGAGGCACCATGGAACTCTGCGTCCGCAGTGTGTAGTGAAACATTTTTGAAAGATCCACAATTGACTGATAAAGCGGCATAGCTTTGGCATCTAATGCCATAGAAGCCATTCCATTCAGGGTGTTAAAAAGAAAATGGTTATTAATTTTTAAGTCCGTCATGGCATACTGGGCGTCCTGAAAATCTCTCATAAGAACCTGTCTGGATTTTTCCGAAGAAATAAGTTTCATCTCACGCTGAAGTAATTCTTCTTTAAACTGCTCAAATTCACAGTAATTCTGAACTGCCTTTACAATCTGACCTAAAAGTACCCGAATTCCTGCTACAACGCTTTCCGGTACCTCATATACCTCCGGAACATTTTCCGAACCTGTACCATTATTCAACGATTCATTCGTCAGAAATCCATTAGAAGTTCTTCTAATATATCCCCCCTGAATATACCCGATTACCTGATTGTGAAAAGTAAGCGGATAATGATAAACTTCCATCCCAAAAGGGCAGATAAAAGACTGCCGGATATCCTTATTTTCCAGACATGAGAACAACATGCACGGACACTGACCTTCGTTTGATTCCGGATGACAACAGGCTTCACAATAAGAAGGATAACGTTTACTTTGAAGCACCATATTACCGGCTGTATCAAAAATCACGTAACTATAATGCATATTTTCCAGAAACTGGGAACGTATAGATTCTACCGCCATATAAATTCTGTCCGAAGGTTTCAGCAAAAATTCCGATGTCTCCTGCTGCTTCTGTTCATAGCAGCGTTCTTTTTCCGTTTCATTTCCCAGCTGTTCTATAGAGTATACAGTGCGATCCATATTCTCATAATTGGGATTGGATATGAGAAGATGCTGAAAATCCTCTTCCCCGGTATTCAAAGTTTCATGAAAAATTCCTGCCGGCCAGTGAAAATAATCCCCCGGCTTCATCACCACCTGTTCGCCTTTCTTTTCTCCTACATAGGAAATGGCCGTTCCTTTTACAACATAGAGCACCTGTTCCTCGAAATGAAGATGCTGCGCCTGATGCGCGCCGCTGTATAAAGTTACCAGACCAACCTTCATCCCTTTTTCTTTTGCCAGAGTTTCCTCATCTTCCATCCACTCTATTTTGCCCCAACTCAGTTTCTGCACTGCCATCTGCTCGTCCTCCTATATTCTGCTTCTTTATATGCATCTTAACTTATAGCCCGATGCCGGTCAACGCACCTGAGCCTTTCACTATCCTGATATTCAGAAAAAGGCATGAAGTTTTTCCCTCATGCCCTTTTTCCTGCAGTAAACTTTAGTCTGGGATTCAAAACAGATTTAAATATTATTCTTCAAAGGCTCCTGCCGGGTATAATGGGAATCTGGCAATCAGCGCCTCTGCTTCAGCTTTGCATGCTGCAAGATTTTCCTCATTATCGGGATTCTCTGCTACTTTGTTCATAATAGAAGCAATCTGTCTGATTTCAGCTTCTTTCAATCCTCTCTGTGTAACAGCAGTAAGACCAATACGAACACCACTTGTTACGCCCGGTTTCTCAGGGTCAAATGGAATCATATTTTTATTTACGGTAATACCCACTGCATCCAATGCGTTCTGGAATGCTTTACCTGTGATATTTTTACCACGGAGGTCAGCTACCAGAAGATGGTTGTCTGTTCCACCACTTACAATACGGAAACCATATTTTGTCAGTTCTTCTGCAAGACACTGTGCGTTTACAACAACCTGTTTCATGATTGCTTTAAACTCTTCACTCTTTGCATACTCGAAAGACCAGCATTTTGCAGCCATAGTATGAAGCTGAATAGAACCAAGCGCTCCCGGGAATGTACCTTTATCCAGGAGTTTTGCATGCTCTGCTTTACAAAATACCATACCGCTTCTTGCACTGCAGAAGGTTTTTGTTGTAGAAGATGTTACAAAGTCTGCATACGGAATCGGACTGGGAATTACACCTGCTGCAACGAGACCTGCAATGTGAGCCATATCTACCATGAAATATGCGCCAACCTCTTTTGCAACATTTGCAATGCGTTCATAATCAATTAATCTGGAGTAGGAACTTGCACCTGCAATAATCAGTTTCGGCTGATATTCTCTTGCTTTTACTTCCAGTGCATCATAATCAATAGTTTCTGTTTCAGGATTCATTGCATAAAATTCAAAGTGATAAATTTTGCTTACCCAGTTAGCCGGTGATCCATGTGTCAGATGTCCCCCCTGATCAAGTCTCATACTGAGGATTTTATCTCCCGGATTCAAAACTGCTGCAAATACACTGTAGTTTGCTGTGGAACCGGAATAGGACTGGATATTTGCATGGTCTGCACCGTAAAGTTCACACGCTCTCTGACATGCAAGTTCTTCTACTTTATCCGCCACATGTGAGCCTGCCTGAAAACGTCTTCCCGGATATCCTTCCAGAGTTTTGTTTGTAAATACGCTTCCTGTAAGTTCCATAACTGCAAGTGGAGCAGTACTCTCAGATGCGATCATTTCAATATTGTGTTCCTGACGGGATAATTCTTCATCCAGAAGCCCTGCGAGAACAGGATCTGTTGCTTTTGTATGTTTTAATGACATAATTATTCTCCTTTTCTTTATCTTCAAAATGGGGTTATTTTTTATAGCGATCCCATACTTTGGTCTCGTCTTTGATATCAAATTTAGCCGGATCGAAAGTCGGCTCTTTAATTCCTGCTTTTTTCTGATCTTCGTAATCTTTCAGAAGAGCAAAGCCCTTTTTAGCAAGAAACAAAATTGCGACAATGTTCAGCCATGCCATCATACCTGCGCCTGTATCACCCATTGTCCAGATGATCTCACCGTTAACAAGAACACCTGAGAATGCGGAAAACAGGAATACGATACGCATTACCCAAACTGCAATTTTGTTATCCTTCAGCAGATAACGTATATTGGCTTCTGCCTGATAGTAGTAGCCCATCAGGGAAGTAAATACGAACATGATAATGATAATTGCTAGTGCTTTACCTGCCCAGTTTCCATATCCACGATTTAATGCGTTAGTTGCCCAGCGGATACCATATTCTACGCCAGGAATATTTTCTGCCAGCATATGTTTGCCGTCCGGAGCTACTGTATTAAATGTATTAGTAAGAAGAATGATCAGAGCGGAAGATGTACATACAATCAAAGTATCGATATATACGGAAAACGCCTGAACAAGTCCCTGTTTTGCCGGATGGGAACACTCTGCTGCTGCAGATACGATTGCTCCTGATCCCTGACCTGCTTCATTGGAGTAGATACCTCTTTTTACTCCCCATGAAATTGCAGAACCAACAACTGCGCCAAATACCTGATGTACACCAAAGGCTGAAGTTACGATTGTTGCCAGCACCCCAGGTACTTTTGTAATATTCATTCCGATTACACCGAATGCCAGTGCTACGTAAATGACGCACATAACAGGTGCCATGTATTCTGCTACAGAAGCAATTCTCTTGATTCCACCGCAGATAACAGCCGCAAATACTGCACAGAAGATTACACCGACCACCAGCATGTTTGCTCCGAAGGCTTCATTATAGGTAGATGCGATGGAGTTTACGTGAAGACCAGGCATTAAAATTCCAGGTCCCAGAATAGTTGCTACTGCAAAAACAACTGCCCATGGTTTACAGTGAAGTCCTTTTTCGATAAAATATGCCGGTCCGCCAAGATACTCACCATTACCCGTTTTTACTTTATATGCCTGTGCTAATGATGACTCAATAAATGCGGAGCTTGCACCGATAAATGCGATTACCCACATCCAGAAAACAGCACCAGGACCACCAAAATAGATTGCCGTTGCTACACCTGCGATGTTTCCCATACCAACACGTGATCCTACTGTAGAAGCAAATGCCTGAAATGGTGTAATTCCAGTATCTGATCTTTCTCCATGAATCAATAAACGTACCATTTCTTTAATTAATCTTACCTGTGGGAATTTCATACAAACTGAAAAAATCACTCCCGCACCCAGACAAAGAAATACTAAAGGCATACTCCATACAAGCGAATTCCACTGATTCATAATATTCTCAAATGCTTGCATTACTTTCTTTCCTTTCTTTTGTTGCTTTTTACTACATTCAATTCAGCGCTGTTTGATGTATTTGATGGTTTTATTTTAAAACAATCAATTGCGAAAAGATATTATGGATATTGCTTCGGATTGTATGGATTCTGTCAATCATGTAAGAGACAGTTATCAGCAGTATTATAAACAAAGAGGAATATACACTGGTAAATGACTTTTCGCTTATGTTAAAATATATGCATTTAGATGTCCTGTTTTTAATCCTGCCGCGCATTAATACCGTGACGGACTGCCGAAAATTTCAATAATTATATGCATTATATGTAATGAACCATACTCAAACCCGGTGTATTAGGGTGAAAGGAGTATTTTATTAAGATGAAAGAACTTTTGTATTTAAGATGAGAGAACTTTTGTATTAAGATGAAAAACGTCAAAAGGAGTGTGATGATATGGATGATAATAAAATAATCAGGCTTTACATGGAGCGTTCCGAGCAGGCCATATCAGAAACTTCCGTAAAATACGGAAGATACTGTCATTTCATTGCTTTTAATATTCTTCAAAACGATAATGACGCTGAGGAATGTGTAAATGATACCTACCTTCGCACCTGGAACTCTATTCCGCCAAAACAGCCAAACAGACTGCAGACTTTCCTCGGAAAAATCACCCGAAATCTGGCTTTAAACAGATATGAAAAACAATCTGCAAAAAAGCGCGGGAGCGGTTTGATACCCGTCATACTTGACGAACTGGGAGAATGTATATCGTCCGAAGCCCGTACAGAAAACATTGTTGACGAACTTGCAGTAAAGGATATTCTTGATTCTTTTTTACGTAAACTGCCTGCTGAAACAAGAAAAATCTTTGTACGAAGATACTGGTATATGGATTCTGTCAAAGATATTGCAGCAGCATACAAATTAAGCGAAAGCAACGTTACCGTCACTCTTTTCAGAACAAGAAAAAAACTTAAAGAGCTATTTGAGAAAGAAGGGATTACGATATGAAGAAAAAACGACTTTTGCATATCATAGGGGATATTAACGAAGATTATATTAGAGAAGCTGCACCTGATGTAACGGATATACCCGACTCGTCTCATGTGACGGATATATCTGACCCGTCTCATGTGACAGATGTGAAAAAAAGGAAAACTCGTACATGGATTAAATGGGGAGGGGCGGCGGCATGTTTTGCATTAGCATTTATACTTGCAATCCCTGCCATTCATAATTTACTCACAAAACCGGAAAAAACCATGGTTGATTCCATACTTCTTGTTGAATATAACAATGCTTATTACGAGGTCATTGAAAATAATCCTCAGTATTTACGGCGAAAAGGCATTGAAACCGAAATAACGAAGGATCTTGCCGGCAAACACATTTCGTATCTGAAAAAGGAAAGCGAAGCGGAGCGTTCCGATTATATTGTTTCTGCACAAAAAACAAATATGGAGCTGTTAGACTATGCGCCTGCGAACCAGGAAGCGGTTAAGATTCTTCGTGACGGAGATAAATATTTTGCAGTAATCTTCTGCAATTATCTGATTGATGATAACAAAACTTTACCATTTAATGAAGTCTTCCGGGTTTATGGAATTTCCAAAGCAAATCAGATCAAAAGCATCGTTTCCGTAAAAACAGATAACGAATATCAGGCAAATGGAACCGCCGTTACAGATAACGATCTGATTGCTTCGTTCTATAATGAGATTTTAACACTTGACAGGTACAGTGAAGAGGATTTTGATAAAATACAATTTACTGATAAAGATGAAAGCAAATCAGACAGGTATTACCGGCAGTTTGCAGATGACAGAAATGACCTTATGATTGAAACAGTTGACGGTTTGAAATTTATTATCAGCTATTATCCGACCTATGATTGGGTAAACAGTTCCCTGACTCAGACCTATTACAAACTTTCTCCTGTTTTAGAAATGTGGATTGAAACAAATCTCAGATAACATTTTTTCAGGCTGCTGCTTCTGATAATTGCCTCAGAAACAGCAGCTTTTAATAATAATTGCCTGTCAGACTGTCATCCTTCGCCATGAATCATGACTGCGATTTACTGATACAACTTTATCACAGTATTGAAATCGTAAACGAATACTTTTTGTATTCCTGCGATTTGGCAAATTGAACGTTCCGCTTTTCTTCAAATTGGTTGCTTTATCGAAATGTTTTTCAGGTTATAACCGCAAAACTTATTGTTTTCCACATGCTGTTGCGATATAATAATTCACAGATGGAGGTGATCACTATGATTGAAAGACCAATGTATGTAGATAAGATCATGGCGTATGCGGATACGCCGTTTGTAAAAATTCTGACCGGTGTGCGACGCTGCGGTAAATCTACCATGCTGAAAATGATTATGGAAAAGCTCCGCAAGGAAAAAGGTATTCCCGAAGAACAGATTGTCAGCTATCGTTTTGATTCAATGGAATACGAAGATATGACTGCAAAACAGATGTTTACAGAACTGAAAGAACGGCTTGTACCGGATGAGAAAACCTACCTGTTCTTAGACGAGGTACAGGAAATTACCGGCTGGGAAAAAGCTGTGAACTCTCTGGCTTCGGATTATGATGTGGATATCTATGTGACAGGTTCCAACTCCCGTATGATGTCCTCTGAAATTTCCACCTATCTGACCGGACGGTACATTGCATTCCGTATTTACACACTGTCCTTTGCCGAATATCTCACATTCAAATCACAGTATACAGAACCGGATAATCCAAAAACAGAGCTGGTAAACTACATCCGGCTGGGCGGCTTTCCGGCAACGCACTTACAGGAATACTCCCAGGATGAGGTTTATACCATTGTGCGGGATATTTATAACTCCACAATCTTTTCAGATATCGTGAAACGGAATCAGATCCGCAAGGTGGATCAACTGGAACGAGTTGTAAAATATACGTTCAACAATGTGGGAAATACGTTCTCTGCAAAATCTATTTCTGATTATCTGAAATCAGAAAATCGGAAGATTGACAACGAAACCGTGTACAGCTATCTGGAAAAACTGGAGAAAGCCTATCTTCTGCACCGCTGCTCCCGTTATGATGTCAAGAGAAAAGAACTGCTGAAAACACAGGAGAAATTCTATCTTGCAGATACGGCACTGCGATACAGTGTTCTCGGATTTAATTCCGATACGGTTGCAGCAAGTCTTGAAAATGTGGTATATCTGGAACTCCGCCGCCGTGGCTATGCCGTTAATATCGGTAAGACACCGGAAGGAGAAATTGATTTTATTGCTGAGAAACAAAATGAAAAGCTCTATGTTCAGGTGACACAGGAATTAAAGACAGAAAAAACGCAGAAACGAGAGTACGAGCGTTTACTTGAAATCCATGATAACTATCCGAAGTATGTGCTTACCACCGATGCTTTTGCCGGAGGTAACTATGAAGGTATTCATACCATGCATATTGCGGATTTTCTGCTGAGTACCGCATACTAACTCCAATTTAAAATACCATAAAAACCGGTGTTTCATTGAATCTCCGAGCATAGAAAAACCCCGAAAACACAGAGTTTTCGGGGCATATAGCATTCTTTCGATATTCGCTTAAATGATCCTCTATCGCTGCAATCTCGCGACCTTCTGCAATCATGCCTGCTGCATCTGTGGTGGTGGCTTTTACCTCACCGCTGATCAGGCCGTCTACAATAGAAGCAATTTCTGCGATTACCTGCTTGAAATCACGTCCTTCTTTAGCCTGCCATTATCCTATCATTTTTACTGTTTCTGCAACATGTTCCGCTGTGAAACCAAACTTTTCAAACAGCTGTCCTGCCGGGGCTGATGCTCCGAAGCTGCGCATGGTCACACAGGCTCCATCCAGTCCGACATAGCGTTCCCAGCCGAATCCGCTTAACGCTTCTACCGCTACACGGCGGCGTACCGCTTTGGGAAGTACCGTTTCCTGATATTCCGGGGTCTGCTGTTCAAAGACATCCATGCTGGGCATACTGACTACGCGCACATCCATTCCCTCTGCATCCAGAAGCTTTTTCGCTTCTACTGCCAGTGATACTTCAGAACCGCTGGCGATCAGAATGGCATCCGGGATCTGCTTTCTGCTGTCCTGCAGCACGTAGCCTCCTTTTAACGCTTCCTTTGACGAGCCTTCAAGCTGCGACAGATTCTGGCGTGAAAGTACCAGCGCTGTGGGTTCATCCTGTGAGGTAACCGCATGATACCATGCCGCTGCCGTTTCTGTGGCATCTGCAGGGCGGAATACGGAAATACCCGGCATTGCCCGCAGCATTGCGAGCTGCTCGATCGGCTCATGGGTCGGTCCGTCCTCCCCTACTCCGATGCTGTCATGCGTAAAGACATAGGTCACGGGCAGCTTCATCAGGGCTGACAGACGCGCCATCGGTTTTGTATAATCACTGAATACAAAGAAGGTTGATACATAGGGACGGCAGCCTCCGTGAAGGGCAAGACCGTTGGCGATCGCTGCCATAGCCAGCTCGCGCACCCCGAAATGCAGGTTTCGTCCGGCATAATTCTCTTTTGAGAAGTCTCCCATATCCTTCATATAGGTTTTTGTGGAAGGAGCGAGGTCTGCTGCCCCGCCGATCAGGGACGGAACCACGTTTTTGATCCGGTTGATCATTTCCCCTGAAAGACTTCTGGTAGCCTGCGGCTTATCCTCATAAGCCCAGTAATCCGCATCGTCATAAAGCTTTTCTCCGATTGTTCCATCGTGGTAAGCATCCCACTGCTCTTTCAGCTCCGGATATTCTGCCGCATAATCTGCAAACAGCTTTTTCCATGCTTCCTGCTTTCCGATGCCTTCTTTGGCCAGATTCCGGTAATTTTCATATACATCCTCCGGTACAAAGAACGGTTCCTGACTTTCCCAGCCGAAGTTTTCCTTCATTGCTGCCACATTGTCAGTTCCCAGCGGTTCACCGTGGGCGCTTGCTTTTCCCTGTTTTGCAGGGCATCCATATCCGATCTGTGTTTTGATCGTGATAAAGGAAGGCCGTGTCCTGTCTGCTTTTGCTTCTTCAATCGCTTTTCCGATTGCCAGCGTATCATTGCCGTCTTCTACGGTGATTGTCTGGAAACCAAAAGCTTCCATCCGTTTCTGCACATTTTCTGTGAACGCGATGTCTGTGCTTCCCTCTATCGAGATCCGATTGGAATCATACAGCACGATCAGCTTGTGGAGTCCCAGTGTTCCTGCCAGTGAAAATGCTTCTGATGAAATTCCTTCCATCATACATCCGTCGCCGCCCAGCACGTAGGTATAATGGTCTACGATCGGATATTCGGGCCGGTTAAATACCGCTGCAAGATGTGCCTCTGCCATCGCCATTCCGACTGCCATTCCCATACCGGCTCCTAACGGACCTGTCGTTGCCTCTACGCCAACCGTATGTCCGTATTCAGGATGTCCCGGTGTCAGGGAGCCCATCTGACGAAACTGCGCCAGATCTTCTTTTGTCAGCCCATATCCAAACAGGTGAAGCAGGGAATACAGCAGGGCTGAGCCATGTCCTCCGGACAGGATAAAACGATCCCGGTTCTCCCATTTCGGGTCAGACGGATTGTGGTTCATGTGATGAGCCCACAATTCATAAGCCATAGCGGCTGAGCCAAGCGGCAGCCCCGGATGACCGGAATTAGCTTTCTGAACCGCATCCGCCGCAAGTACGCGGATCGCATTTACCGACCGCTGTTCCAGTTTCTGATTCATAGTAATCCTCCTCATCATACCTGTCCGTAATAAGCGCCTGCTCCATGTTTTCGGAAATAGTGCTTGTCCTGCAGCTCCTGCGGCGCCTCTTTCACATCAGGATTAATCATTTCACAGCGAGCTGCCATTTTGGCAACCTCCTCCAGAACCACAGCATTGTGTACAGCCTCGTGCGCATCCTTGCCCCATGCAAAGGGGCCGTGATTTTTACATAATACGCAGGGAACCGCTTTTTCATCCAGAGAACGAAAGCGTTCTGCAATCAGTTTTCCGGTATTGACCTCGTACTGCTCCAGCTCTTCCTTTGTCAGGTTTCGAACACAGGGTACCTCTCCATAAATATAGTCGGCATGTGTCGTTCCGTAGCAGGGTATTCCACGGCCCGCCTGTGCCCAGCTGGTTGCCCACGGAGAATGCGTATGCACAATCCCGCCAACTGTGGGAAATGCCTTATATAATTCACAGTGAGTCGCCGTATCGGAAGACGGGTTTAAGTTTCCCTCAATCCGGTTTCCCGAAAGATCCATTACAACCATATCCTCCGGTCTCAGTTTGTCATAATCCACACCGCTCGGCTTGATAACAAAATATCCGCTTTCCCGGTCAATCGCGCTTACGTTACCCCAGGTAAAAGTCACAAGACCATACTTCGGAAGCAGCATATTCGCCTCATATACCTTCTTTTTCAATTCTTCCAGCATAGTGAAACATCTCCTTATCCGCTAGTTATCCGCTAACTATCCACTAAAATCCACTGGTTATCCACTGATTATCCGCTAAAATCCGATTTCTGACCTTAACCCCGAACACAGGCTCCTGCCTTCTGTTCTACCGGGATTCCCTGCTTAAAGACTTCAATATATTGTTCAAATCCTTCCACATCCTCTTTCACCGGTTCCATCCGCATCGATTTGCTGTCTGCAAATACCCTTTCAGAAAGATATTCTTCCAGTGTTTCTCCGTCTTTTCTGCGGATTCTGTAAGAAGCCAGAATTGCCATTCCCCACGGTCCGCCTTCCCCTGCAGTTTCCATCACGGAAACGCTGGTTCCCATAGCTGCCGCCATCATTCTCTGTCCGACCACAGGAGTCTTGAAAAATCCGCCATGACCGTAGATTTCATCTACCTTCACGCCTTCTTCTTTTACCAGAATATCCATGCCAACCTTCAATGCAGCCAATGCTCCGTAAAGGTGGGATCTCATGAAATTAGCCAGTGTAAAGTGCGTTTCCGGTGTACGGATCACCATAGGACGTCCTTCCGTTACCTGCATGATATTTTCCCCGGATAAAAATCCGTAGGATAACAGTCCTCCGCAGTCCGGCTCAGCTTCCAGCGCCTTATGATAAAGCGTTCCATAAAGCTGATTGCGATCCACCTGGATTCCAAAGCTCTCTGCAAATTCCTGGAACAGATTGACCCATGCATTCAGATCCGACGTACAGTTATTGGTGTGGACCATTCCCACAAGACTGCCATCGGGCGTGGTTACCAGATCAATTTCCGGATGAATCTTCTTCAGCTGCTCCTTTAACACCACCATGACAAATGCAGATGTGCCTGCGGATACATTTCCAGTGCAGGAAGCCACACTGTTGGTAGCTGTCATACCGGTTCCCGCATCGCCTTCCGGCGGACAAAGAGGAATACCGGCCTCAAGCTCTCCGCTCTCATCCAGCAGACGGGCGCCTTCCGCAGTCAATGTTCCTGCGTCTTCCCCTGCTGTCAGAATCTTCGGAAGAATATCCTTCAGCTGCCAAGGATCATGACGCTCTGCCACCAGCCCGTCAAAGGTTTTCATCATAGCCGCATCATACGTTCCATGTTCTGTATCAATTGGAAACATACCCGAAGCGTCACCGACTCCCAGGACCTTTTTTCCTGTCAGTTTCCAGTGGATATAACCTGCCAGTGTTGTCATATACCGAATCTGCGGTACATGCTCTTCCTGATTTAAAATTGCCTGATAAAGATGCGCAATGCTCCACCGCTGCGGGATATTGTACTGAAATGCCTCCGTCAGTGCATCTGCCGCCGGTCCTGTAGTGCCGTTTCGCCATGTACGGAAGGGTGTCAGCAATGCTCCATCCTCGCCAAATACCATGTATCCATGCATCATGGCAGAAATTCCCATAGCACCTACTGATTTCAGACTGACTCCAAACTCTTCCTTAACATTCCTGACCAGATCACGGTAACAGCTTCTAAGCCCGTTCCAGATATCCTCCAGAGAATAGGTCCAATATCCATGTTCCAGCCGGTTCTCCCACTCATGGCTTCCCGATGCAATCGGATGATGGTTTTCATCAACCAGAACCGCCTTGATCCTGGTTGACCCAAATTCTATACCCAGCACGGTATTGCCCTGCTCAATTTTCTCTCTGCCTGTACTCATACCGTTCCTCCTGTACTATCTTCGATAAGAAGCCTGATTCCAGCGAAGCTCATTTTTCAGCTGGCGGATCGTGGTGTCCTTATCAATATAAACTGCTTCAATTCCCATAGCTTCCGCCCAGTCTCCCATCTGCTCTGCTGTCAGATCATAGGAAAATGCCGTGTGGTGCGCGCCGCCTGCAAGAATCCAGCTCTCTGTTCCAACCTGCAGATTCGGTTCCGGAGTCCAGAATGCGGTTGCAACGGGCAGCTTCGGCATCTGTTTTTCTGTCTTTTTACAGTTTACATCATTGATAAGCAGACGGAAACGGTCGCCTAAGTCAATCAGAGATGTAGCAATAGCCGGTCCTTCCTTTGCAGTAAATACCAGACGCGCCGGGTCTTCACGGTCGCCCATGGAGAGAGGCTGCGCTTTAATGCTGATCGGACCCTCTGCAATAGATGGACAGATTTCCAGCATATGCGCCTCAAGGATTCCTTCCTTGCCCGGAACCAGATTATAGGTATAATCTTCCATAAAGGAAGTTCCTTTGGCATCCTTCATATTACCGGTCATAATCTTCATCAGACGCACCATAGCCGCTGTCTTCCAGTCGCCTTCAGCGCCGAAGCCATAGCCTTTTTCCATCAGTCTCTGGATTGCCAGACCGGGAAGCTGCTGCAAATTACCCAGATCGCCAAAATGGGTTACGATTGCCTGATAATTTTTCTCCTTCAGGAAACGCTCAAAGCCCAGTTCGATTCCGGCCTGAACCGCTACATGCTTTTTAAACTCCGCTGCATCTCTTCCTTCCAGAAGAATCTGATATTTTTCATAATATTCATCTACCAGTGCATTGATATCGCTCTGAGATACACCTGCCACTGATTCTGCGATCTCATTGATCGGATAAGCATCCACTTCCCAGCCGAACCGAATCTGCGCTTCTACTTTATCGCCCTCGGTAACAGCTACATTTCTCATATTATCGGCCACTCTCATAACACGGATATGGCTGCTCTCTATCACGCCCACTGCAGTACGCATCCAGGCACCGATTCGTTTCTGAACCTCCTCATCTGCCCAGTATCCCATAACAACCTTTCTCTCCATCCCCAGACGGCTGAAGATATGGCCGTACTCACGATCTCCGTGCGCAGACTGATTTTCATTCATAAAATCCATATCGATCGTATCATAGGGAATCTCACGGTTAAACTGCGTATGCAGATGCAAAAGCGGTTTCCGATATTCCTGCAGACCAAGAATCCATGATTTGGCAGGTGAAAACGTATGCATCCAGGTAATAACTCCTGCGCAGTTTTCATCCATATTTGCTTCATTAAGCGTTTTACGAATCAGCTCGTTGGTAATCAACGTCGGCTTCCATACCACTTCAAAAGGAAGATTGCCTGAACGATTCAGTTCTTCCACCATCATTTTAGAATGCTCTGCCACATGAGACAGACATTCTTCTCCATACAGATCCTGTGATCCTGTGCAAAACCAAAACTGATATTTTTTCTCAATCATCGTAATTCCTCCTCATTTTTCTATTATTTTTTCTTTTTCACCATTTTTCTATTACTTTTTCTTTTTCACCATAGCTAACACAGACTGCAGTACGATAAAGAAGCACAACAGAGCTGCGATCGTAATTCTTGTCCACCAGGAAGAAAGTGTTCCCTGGAATGTAATAAACGCTTCAATAGTTGCCTTGATAAGTACGCCGAACAGAGTTCCCACCACATTGCCAACGCCGCCGGTCAGCAGAGTACCGCCGATAACGGAGGAAGCAATCGCATCCATTTCAAAGCCTTTTGCCTGTTCTACGAAACCGCCGAGCGTATTCAGGCAGAACAGCACACTGCCCACTCCGCAGAGGAATCCATCCAGAACATATGCTTTGAGCTTAACCCTTTTGACATTCAGACCAAGCATCAGAGCAGACTGCTGATTTCCGCCTACCGCATACAGGCTGCGGCCGAATTTAGTGTATTTTAACATTATAAATGCAGCTGCAAGAAGGAGCAGCGCAATGACTACAGTCGGATAAATATACGGCATGATCATAATACCCTTACGGTTTGCATAGCCGCCAAACGGCAGGTACAGCTTTGCCTTTGCCCATCCCATAAAGGTCTTATTGGTAATACTGATCATATCTTTGGAAATAATTGCCGTCATACCTCTTGCAAAGAACATTCCTGCCAATGTTACAATGAATGGCTGTATATCCATATAAGCTACCAGAAAGCCCTGTACCAGACCGAATACAATACCGGTTGCCAGAACGATCAAAACAGCGGGAACCGCACCGATTCCGGCTCTTTCCATCATCCAGGACAGCATCATACAGCCCATCGCTACGAAGGAACCTACACTGATATCAATGCCCCCGGTAATCATAACCACCGTCATACCAATTCCGATGACGATCAATCCGGCATTGGAGATAAATAAATTCAAAAAGTTCTGGGTTTTCGCAAATCCCTGTTCTTTAAACAGCACACAGCCAATTACGTACATCGCCACAAACAGAAGGATTGTAATCATCAAAAGAAATCCTGTCTGATTCATCTGCTTTTTCTGACTCATCTGTTTTTTCTGATTCATTTATGCCGCCCCCTTTCCAAGCTTTGCATTCTGTTCCCGTTTCTGTGCCAGACTTTTCCGGAATTTAGCAAGTCCCGGAGACTGAAGCGCTACAATGATAACTACTACGATTGCTTTATAAACCGGCACCTGATCGGATGATACGTGCATCGCGTACAGGGTTGTGGTCAATGCCTGAATCGTATAAGCGCCGATTACAGAACCGGCAATGGAAAATTTACCGCCGCCAAGGGAGTTGCCGCCGATAGCTACTGCCAGAATGGCATCCAGCTCCATGTTAAGTCCGATGTTATTGGCATCGGCAGAGTAGATACGGCTGGAAGCAATCAGGCCTGCTAATCCGGAGCAGAGTCCGCAGATTGCATAGGTCAGGAACATGATCTGAACGGACTTGATACCAACCAGACGTGAAGCACGCTTATTGATACCTACGGACTGAATATACAGACCGAGTGCCGTCTTTTTCAGAACCAGAGAAGTTACTACAACCACGATCATTGCTACAATAAAGGGGGTCGGAACCGGAATTCCCGGCAGAGAAGATCCCAGAAGCTTATATTTGTCTACACGAACATAGGTAATCTGGCCGTCTGTGATCAGCTGTGCGATACCGCGTCCCGCTGTAAACATGATCAATGTCGCTACCATAGGCTGAATATTCAGCTTCGCTACCAGAAAACCGTTAAAGCAGCCGATTAAAACGCCGACAGCCAGAGCTGCCAGTAAGCCGATAATCAGCGGAGCTGCCAGCTCAGTAGCTGCGCGCTCACCGCCGGTCAGAATATTACAGCAGACTGCCGCGCTTACCGCCATAATGGCTCCCACGGAAATATCGGTTCCTGCGGAAGCGGAAACCACCAGCGTCATACCGATGGCAAGAATAACCAGCTCTGACGCACGATTGATAATGTCAACCATATAGCCATATAATACGCCATCCCGTACCGATATCTGGAAAAAGTTCGGTGTTGTAATGATATTTACCAGCAGCACCAGAGCCAGACAAAATATCGGCAGGAACAACCGTTGAGATGTGATTTTTTTAATATTGATTGCTTTCATCTTACTGTCCTCCTGCAATAGTACTCATAATGGTGGTCTGATTCATCTCTTCGCCGGAAAGCTCTCCAACCTTCATGCTGTCACGCATAACAACCATTCGGTCACAGGAACGAAGCATTTCCTCAATTTCGGATGAGATAAAGACCACAGCCATGCCTTCCTTCGCCAGCTTCACAACCAGCTTCTGAATCTCTGTTTTGGTTCCTACATCGATTCCTCGTGTCGGTTCGTCCAGAATCAGGAAATCCGGATTGGTCAAAAGCCATCTTCCGATGATTACCTTCTGCTGATTTCCTCCGGACAGCGACTTGATCGGCGTTTCTCTGCTGGCTGTCTTGATCTGAAGCATTTCAATATATTTATCTGTATATTCTTCCTGCTGTTTTCTGCTCAGCAGACGGAACATTCCTCTCTTTGCCTGAAGCGCCAGGATCATATTTTCCCGCACGGAAAGATCCGCGATAATTCCTTCATTTTTCCGGTCTTCAGGAAGATATGCCATGCCGCGGTTCATCGACATCAGCGGAGATCTGGCTACCAGATGCTCTCCCTTTACCTGCAAAGTTCCATGATCCGGCTTATCGGCTCCATACAGTACCCGCACCGTTTCTGAACGGCCGGAACCCAAAAGTCCGGTAAATCCAACTACCTCACCTTTATGGATTACCAGGTCAAACGGCTTCACAGTTCCTTTTTTTCCAAGTCCCACTGCCTTGATGACAATATCTTCCTCAGAATACGTCTTCTGTGCAGCGGACTGGTCCTTGATAGCTGCCAGGTCGTCAAAATCTTTTCCCATCATCTTAGCTACCAGCTGTACACGCGGAAGTTCCTGTGTGGTAAACTGACCTACCAGCTGGCCATTCCGCAGTACCGTAATCTTGTCACAGACTGCATATACCTGCTCCAGGAAATGTGTGACAAACACAATCCCAACGCCTTCTCCTTTCAGACGGCGCATCAGCACAAAAAGCTTTTCCACCTCACTGTCATCCAGGGAAGAGGTCGGTTCATCCAAAATCAGCACCTTCGCTGACATATCCACCGCACGTGCTATGGCAATCATCTGCTGAATCGCTATGGAATAATTGTCAATCGTCTTGGTCACATCCGCCTCAATCTCCAGTTCCTTCAGCAGTTCTGCAGATCTTTTATTCATCGCTTTCCAGTCGATCAGTCCGCCCTTTCTCGGTTCCCGTCCGATAAACAGATTCTCTGCCACTGTCAGATTGGGACAGAGGTTGATTTCCTGATACACGGTACTGATTCCGCGGTTCTGCGCATCCTGCGGGCTGTTGTTCACGATCGGATGATCAATTCCATCAATCCTGATTTCTCCTGTTTCAAACTCTTCCACACCGGTCAGCACCTTGATCAGCGTGGATTTACCTGCTCCGTTTTCTCCCATCAGCGCATGGATTTCCCCCTTCTCCAGGGTAAAATCCACATCCTGCAGCGCTTTCACGCCGGGAAACGTCTTCGATATATGACGCATCTCAAGAACAGAATTTTTTTCCATCTTCTCCACTCCTCTTCTTAAAAACACCTGATTTTGGGCAACAAAAAAGAGGGGCAGGGAGGAAGCCCTATGCCTCCGGCCTGCACCTCCTGATCATTCCATCATTCTTCCGCTTTAAACGTGTTTGCAGTTGATCGTATTAATATAATCTTTCTTTTAAGATAGATTCCAGATCCATACTTGTATCAAAGAATGCTTCATCTACGTACTGAATCTTATCTACTTCTTCGTTTGCTTCCAGTTTCTGAATGATTTCCTCTACACGAGGTCCATGTAACGGGTTGCATTCAAATGTTGCATTCAGATCTCCGGCCATCATGGATTCAAAAGCTGCTTTTACAGAGTCAAAGCTGACAACGATGATATCGCCTTCAGGACCACATGTTTTACCTGCTGCCTTGATTGCATCGATTGCGCCGAATGCTTCATTATCGTTCTCGCAGATTACTACGTCAATGTCATCATAGCTCTTTAAGAAGGATTCCATAACTTCCTGACCTTTTGTCTGTGTAAATTCACCTGTCTGTTTGTCCAGCATCTTCCAGTTCGGATGATCTTTCAGAACATTTTCCACGCCCTGAGTACGGCCAACCTGAGCGGATGCACCGATGGTTCCCTGGATTGTAACCATGTTGATTTCTTCATCTGCGCGTCCCTGCTTATCCAGATAATCTGCCAGCCAGTTTGCACAGGTTTCACCTTCTTTTTCAAAGTTTCCGCCTACCCATGCGGTATACAGGCTGTCATCGGATACCTGCATCATACGGTCAGACAGAATAACCGGGATTCCGGCTTCCTTTGCTTCTTCCAGAACGGTTTCCCAGCCTGTTTCAACAACCGGCGCTACAACAATGTAGTCAACATCCTGCTGTACAAAGGAACGGATTGCTTTAATCTGATTTTCCTGTTTCTGCTGTGCATCATCAAAAATCAGTTTATAGCCGTTTTCCTCGGTAAAGGTGGTTTTGAAAGACTCGGTATTCGCAGTTCTCCAGTCAGACTCAGCGCCTACCTGTGCGTAACCAACGGTAATCAGATCTCCATCTGCTGCCGGTGTTTCCTTGCCGTCTGCTGCCGGCGTTTCCTTCGATGATCCTGAACCGCACGCTGCCAGAGATGCTGCCATCACTACTGCCATCGCTGCTGCTAAAAATTTCTTTTTCATAAATTCCTTCCTCCTTATGCTGCAGTGTATCTTTGCTCCATACCTGCTTTATTAATTTTGTAGCTTTATTATACAAAATGCTCTGCAGCATTAATACAGAGCATTTTATGAAAAAAGTATAATATTTTTTAATTTTAGGTCTTATAGTGTAAATTTTAACGAAAATAGTGTGTTATTTTCCAAGACAGATCCTTACGCAGGTTCCAACCTGTTTTTCAGACTCTACCGTAATTCCGGCTTCTTCTCCGTAGTACATCCGAATCCGCTGCATTACATTGTTCATGCCAAAGCCTCCCGAACGCTTCTCATTCCTGCGCTTTTCCGGCTGAACCAGATAATCCCGGAGCCGCTCCAGTTCATCCGGCGTCATGCCGATGCCGTCGTCTGCCACCTCAAACACAATGCCATTTTGATTCTGATAGCCCCGCACGGTAATGGTACCGCCTCCGCGTTTATTCTTGATTCCATGATACAACGCATTCTCCACCACCGGCTGGAGGATCATTTTCAGCATGATACATTCCTCTATATCCGGCTCTATTTCAATCTTATAGTCCAGAATATCCTCATAGCGAAGCTTTTGGATCTTCAGATAGCTCAAAATGTGAGATTTTTCCTCTTTCACGGTAATAAAGTCCCGGCCCTCCGACAATACGGTACGGAAGAAATCGCTCAGATCAGAGGTCATCTCCACCACCTGGCGTTCATTGCCTGCCTCTGCCATCCACACGATTGAATCCAGTGTATTGTAAAGAAAATGAGGATTGATCTGCTCCTGCCGCAGTTTCAGCTCCAGCTGACGCAGATTTTCCTGCTCCTGCCGGGTCTTATCGAGCAAACCCCGGATCTGCTCACTCATGTTGTTGAAGGTTCTCGCCAGCACATTGATTTCTTCTAATTTGCCGGTCCCGGCATGCGCCTCAAATTCCCCCCGTCCCAGTTTCTCTGCCACCTCCTGCAGATTGTGAATCGGATTGGTAACCGCTCTCGTCAGATATGCAGACATGCTCAGACTGATGATGATTCCGCCCAGCTCCAGCATCGCCATAACCAGCGTCATATGCAGCGTCTGCTGTTCCAGCTCCTTCTGCAACTTTTCCATCTTTAAGGTTTCATAATAGATATACTGATTAATATACTCCTGGATCATACTGCACAATCCCTGGATATCATTCTCCCAGATGGTCATATTTGCATCATATGTACCAGGTGTTCCGTGCATTTTCGCATTCTCAACCATCCGATCTACGGCAGTTTCCAGAGAATCCAGGCACGACAGAATCCCCCGTATCTTGAAATCCCCATCCGAAGCCGCTTCATGGCTGATTTTTCCGGAAAAATCCTTCCGCGCATGCTCAATCATAGTGTAGGGATTTTTCACGACCGGGTCACCGGATATATTCTCCCCCGCGTTCTCTTCATTCTGAAACTTTTCCACATCGATCAGTCCGATCAGCACGCGGTACATCGAATATTCCATATCCTCCTTGAAGCTGATACTGTACTCATTGGCCACCTTCAAATTCTCCATTATACTGACATAAGACACCGTATAATTTCGGATCATCAGCAAAAAACCGCACATTACAATAATTCCGGGCACAGCCATAACTGCCAATGCGCTTCTCAGACGATTTTTCAGCGTCAGGTATCTTTTTTTCTGTTTCTGTTTCTTTTTCACTCCATCTGCCATATCCTGCTCCTAGCTGTTCTTGTATTCTTTTGGCGTCTTGCCAATCACTTTTTTAAAGGTCGCGCTAAAGTAGTGAGAGTCGCTGTAACCTACTCTTTCCCCCACATCTACAATCCGAAGCGTAGTACAGCGTAAGAGCTCACATGCCTTGTCCATCCGCACTTTTGTCAGATAATTGATAAAGGACTGACCTGTTTCCTGCTTAAAAATGGAGCTGAAATAGCTGGGGCTGACACCGATATAACCGGCAACCGTATTGAGTGAAAAATCGCTGCTGGCAAAATGTTCCCCGATATACGCCTTTGCATCCTCGATCAGACTGCCGTATCGATTGCTCGATACCTGATCGCGCGATTCCAGCGCCTGAACAAATATTGCCGTCAAATACCGCTTCGTTGTTTCCACTGTATTAACAGCTCCCGGAATCCTTCCGATATCATTCAGCAGATCCTGCTTCTGCCCGATGTCAGCACCAATCTCCTTTAAAAATTCCTGAATACAGTAAAAAATATCCATGACGATATACTGTCTCAGCAGCAGAGACTGATAATTATTTTCTCCCGTGGCGTCAAAAAACTCGTCCACAAAAACCTGGCTTTCCTCTGCAGATCCCAGCTTCAGGAAATTCCCCACCAGTTTCCGGTCCGCACCACTGTAATCGGTTCGATCCAGAAATTCCGTATATTTTTCATAGCTGGCAAAATAACGTTCCAGCAGACGCTGTTTTTCCCGTTCATCCCGAATCTGATCAGCCACCTTCCGCAGCGCCTGTATCAGCTTCTCCGCCGTAATCGGTTTCAGCAGGTAATCGCTGACTCCAATCTCAATTCCGGTTTTAGCATAACTGAACTCATCGTATCCGCTTAGAATCACGATTTTTGTCCGGGGCAGTTCCTTTTTTACCAGTCGGCTCAGCTCCAGTCCATCCATAAACGGCATCCTTACATCAGTAATCAGAATATCCGGTTCCGCCTTCAGAATCAGAGGATAAGCATATTCTCCATCCCCCGCTTCTCCCACAAATTCAAATCCGTGCTCTTCCCAGCGGATACCATCGCGGATTCCCCGCCTCAATATTGCTTCGTCCTCAACCAAAAATACTTTTATCATTCTACCAACCTCTATTTTTTACAGACTGCTCCACAACCTGCTCTTTCCGGCAAATGCAAAATGCCGTCCTGAATCGTTACTTTATATCCGTAAAGAAGTATAACACAAAAAACTCATTTATACATAAAAATGTCAATTTGAAATGCTTTTTTGATACTTTTTTATAATTATTCACAAATATGCTGTTTCTGTGATGATTCAGTTTTATAGAAGATTCTGTAAACAGTTCGTGAAAACAAGCATTTATCCCGAAATACAATAAAACTCCCACCACGGTAAGTAATACACAATAAAAAACTTACCTTGGTGGGAGTTCAATCTTCTCTTTCTATGTTTTATTTGTCTCCGAATACAGCCTTATAATCCGCCTGGAATTTTGCAATTCCGGCGTCTGTCAGCGGATGTTTGGTCATCTGTTCGATTACTTTATAAGGTACGGTTGCGATATCTGCTCCTGCCTTTGCGCAATCAATTACATGGATCGGGTTGCGGACACTTGCTGAGATAATTTCAGTTTCAATGCCGTGTACCATAAAAATTTCTGTAATATCTTTGATCAGATCGATACCCGGCGTGGAAATATCATCCAGTCTTCCTAAGAACGGTGAAACATAGGTTGCGCCTGCTCTTGCGGCCAGAAGAGCCTGTGCTGCGGAGAATATAAGCGTTACATTCGTTTTGATTCCTTCTGCTGTCAGTGCTTTTACTGCTTTTAAGCCTTCTACCGTCATTGGAATTTTTACAACCATATTGGGATGAATCGCTGCAATCTCGCGTCCTTCTGCAATCATACCTGCTGCATCTGTGGTGGTAGCTTTTACCTCACCGCTGATCGGGCCGTCTACAATAGAAGCAATTTCTGCGATTACCTGTTTGAAATCACGTCCTTCTTTAGCAATCAGAGACGGATTGGTTGTTACACCGCAAATCACTCCCATATCGTTCGCCTTGCGGATTTCATCTACATTTGCAGTATCTATAAAAAATCTCATCTTTATTTCCTCCTTTAGCCTGTCGGTAAACGCATGATTTTCCAGCATCCGTTAAACCTGCAGTATCGCAAAACTACGGCGGCGGAATTACAGTACGATCCTGTGAAAGGGACCATAGAGAACGCCGGTACTTAACGATCGGGCTGTCTGAAAGACAGTTCGAGAGTTTAGTTCCGCTGCGTTCGATCCGAGCGAGAGCGCGTCCCCGAACAGGATTGTACTGTAATGGAGCCTTCACAGCCTTTTATAACAATAAAATAACCTGTTATAAAAAGCTTGCGTTTACCGTGTTTAGCCTGTCTTTTAGACTATCTTTTAGTCTATTATTCAGCCTATCATTTAACCTGTTATTTAGCCTGCCATTATCCTATCTTTTTTACTGTTTCTGCAACATGCTCCGCTGTGAAACCAAACTTTTCAAACAGCTGTCCTGCCGGGGCTGATGCTCCGA
>JAUNPP010000166.1 GCA_030536685.1 Lachnospiraceae bacterium | reverse complement strand
CCGTTCTTTATCCTTACGGCCAGCACCGATCTTGCCACGGAATACCAATACCGGCACGAGGGCGTCAGCGACTACATCACAGCCCCGGTTAATCTCCCGGAGTTGATACGACGGATTCTGTTCTTTGTGGAATAGATTAGCTTATATAACATAAACAAGAATCGAGGTGGTTCTATGGGAAATTAGCCGTATTTGATATATCCGAAACCGGCAGACAGATAGGCGAAAAACTGTCTCTGCTTCTTGATGAAAGACAGCAAAGGGAACTTGCTCAATACCTTCTTGATAATTCAACAGAGAATGATAAGACAATGCACCCACACTTAAAACATGCTTGGCGTCAGGATCATCCGCTCACCGAGATTCGGGAAGGTGATTTATATATTTGCTTGGAGCACAGGCTTGTAATTGTCCGCGAGAGGGAAATTGCTCTGACTGTAAAAGAGTTTGATATTCTGCTTTTGCTTATTATGAATCCCAAACGGGTATTTACCTATGAGCTTATCATGGATCTGGTTTGGAATGAGGACTACACCTACTATTCCCGAAAAGCAATCAACAATCATGTGAGTAATCTGCGGAAAAAACTAAAAAGCAGACCGGATGATCCTGATTATATAAAGAGTGTTACCGGAATCGGATATAAATTTGCATTGCCATAACAAGGCTTTTAGGAAGAAATATCTTTCTGATAGCCTTGTTTTTTTATCTCATATCCTGTCGAATTGTATCGTAACTTGCGGTGAGCCTGAACAAAAACAGAACACTTTAGGAAAAATACGAGCAGCTCCTTTTCTATAATTTCTCCCAAAAGGAGGCCAAAATCGACGAGACCTTCTGCGCCTCTTTCGTAGGGAGGAAGTGCGGATGCTGCCAAAAAATGCTCGACAGAAGAAATACTGTGATTTTTGCAATGCCTTATATGCCGTAATCCGTGAGTTATGGGTTGCGGCATTTCTCAACTCGACAAAATATGCGGTTTTTCCTCATGCCTTGAATTTGTGCGTACTCATTTTTACATGGGTGCGCTTTTTTGTACCCTTTTTTGAAGGCTTTGACAGCACTTTTCCACGCTGCCGATCCCCGCCTCTGATTTCGATTTGCCTGTTCAACTAAAAAATCGAAATTGGAGGATTACCTATGAGAAAAATCAATTTGCGGGATTATTACCCGTTTTATACACATGATGTGATTGTTGAAGTTCCTGACGAGATTGCTGATCTGCTTCGGGAATATAAACTGGCTGACGCTGCTTATATTCTGCGTACATATCGGCACAAGGCATATTTTTCCCTGGATTACGATGCCAATGTAGAGCGTGACGCTCTGGTAATTGTTTTGACACCGGCTGAAATTCTGGAGCAAAAGGAAGAAAATGTTCGGCTGTATCAGGCGATTGCTTTACTGCCGGAAAAACAAAGGAACCGGATTACCTCACATTTTTTGTTCGGTATGAGTATATCAGAAATTGCCAAAAGTGAGGGCTCAGGTGTTAGCTCCGTGCATGAAGGAATCCAGCGTGGACTTCGACGTTTGAAAAACATTTTAGAAAAAATGGAATCAGACCCCGAAAATAATGCCTGAAAATGAAATGAATAATAGAGGGATATATTTTAGCGGACAAGTCTGATGGGTGTGACCGTGCGGCGAAAGCCCCGGCATACCGTAAATGTAAGCTGTTTTGACCGCCACACCCTCGATTGCTCTTTGAAAATTTCATATACGTTATTACAGGTACTTCATTCTGTGTTTCGAGCGACAAATGGGGCGGCGCAATGACAGACAGCTAAGGAGGTGATGAATCCCGCTGTCCGAGCGATCCACGCATCCCATTGACCCTGCTGTGGCAGGCAGGGCGCGATAACGGCACAGATCATAATGGTACTTTCTCACGACCTCCTAATGACTTGGGGGGAGTTCCTGCGGCGTGCGCCTGCTCCGGCAAAGCGGCGGCGACTGTGGGGCTATGATGCGGCGAAGCTATCCGCAGCCTGTGATAATCCCGCTCTGCAGATGCAGGGCTGCCGGGGTGCGTGGCAAATACGGCAGAACATAATCGAAATCAGATACCATGAGCCGGGCCTTTGTATTGTCCTGGGTCCGGCTTATTCATGTGATTTTGATAGACACAAAAAATTCTAAATATGGATAAATCGCAAATTTTTTATTAGCAAGCAGACAAATCACAATCGGCACGGTATAATAAGTGTAGGAAGTTATTTCTGCACATTACCTGACCGGCTGAAGAAAGGAGGTTACAATGAATCGAACCGTCAAGGATGTGCAACGGAATGTTCCAGAACAACGAACATATAAGGTTGAAGATATAGCCGAGATTCTTAATATTGGTCGAACTTCTGCCTACAATCTTGTAAAAGAGGGACATTTCAAAATTGTACGAATTGGTAATGCCATACGCGTTTCTAAAAAGTCATTTGATGAATGGTTAGACGCACAAGTGTTCTAACTTAGAAAGGAAGATCGTATATGGCATCTATTATTAAAAGAAAAAAAGCATACTCCGTTGTTTATAACTATGTTGATGAAAACGGAGAGACAAAGCAAAAATGGGAAACCTGGCATACACATAAAGAGGCATTAAAGCGAAAAGCCGAAGTTGAGAACCAACAGAATAACGGTACCTTTCTCCCGCCCAACAATCAAAAAGTGTCTGACTTTCTGTATGATTTTGTTTCTACTTACGGAGAGAAAAAATGGGGTGTGTCAATGTATGACAGTCAAAATGCCTTGATTGCCAATTATATCAATCCGATTATTGGCGATTTGGAAGTACAGTCCATTACTCCACGTGTGGTAGATAAATATATTCAGACACTTCAAAAGACGCCTTGTGTGTCCACAAAAACCAGAAAGGCAAGAGCTGAATTTGTATCAAACCAGACCATAGAGAAGATTATCAAACTTCTCCGTTGCGCTTTCAAACAGGCTGTTCGCTGGGAGCTTATTGGAAAGAATCCTTTTGAAAATGCAGTGCTCCCTAAAACAGAATACAAAAAGCGGGATATTTGGGATGCAGATACGATTCGCAAGGCTTTGGATGAATGTACTGACAGCAAATTGTATGTAGCAATGAACCTCGCCTTTGCCTGCTCTTTGAGAATGGGCGAAATCTTAGGTCTGACCTGGGATAATGTGCATATTGCAGACGAAAATATAGCTGCAGATAATGCCTATATTTTCATAGACAAAGAACTGACAAGAGCCTCAAAACAAGCGATTGAAATGCTGGGACAAAAGGATATTTATCATATCTTTGTTCCTCTTATGCCAAATACCAGCACCCGTATTATTCTGAAAAAGCCAAAGACTGATTCCAGTATTCGTAAAGTGTGGCTGCCTAAAACGCTGGCCTACATTTTACGGGAATGGAAAAAATCACAGGATGAATTAAGAGGTTTTCTTGGAGAAGAATATCAAGACTTTAATCTTGTTATCGCATTACCGAATGGGAGGCCATGTGAAAACCGTATCATTGAGAAAGAGTTTTCTCTGCTGAAACAGCGTGCAGGCCTTCCCAATGTCGTGTTTCACTCTTTGAGACATTCCAGCACGACCTACAAGTTAAAGCTCAACCACGGCGATTTGAAAGCTACACAGGGCGATACAGGACATGCAGAGATAGATATGATTACCAAAGTCTACGCCCACATTCTTGACGAAGATCGAAAGATTAACGCACAAAAATTTGAATCTGCATTTTATGCGAATCCTGATTTACGGAATGTGACACCGCCTCAGGAACCTGCTCCGGCACAGACTGTTGACCTTGCGGCATTGATTGAACAACTTCAAAAGTCTCCTGAACTGGCAAACACGCTGGCAGCCTTAATTTCAGGTCAAAAACCGACACAAAGCTCCAATTAGCAAAAAGCTCATTTTTATTAGCAAGGTGCAGATTTTTGTTCGTGTCCGATTAGCAAATAATGCACCAAAACGCATAAACAATCAGTTACCCCTCACTTGGCGGAATATGGTTTTGTTTAGAGCTTGCAGTAAATAAAAAAAGCTGCAAACCCTTGAAAACAAAGGCTTACAGCGTTGTTTACTGGCGTCCACGAGAGGATTTGAACCTCCGACCCCACGCTTAGGAGGCGTGTGCTCTATCCAGCTGAGCTACGTGGACATTTGAAAAAATATAAAGTTGTATGCAAGATTTAGACTCGAACCATCTACCGCTTAGGAGGCGATCGCTCTATCCAACTGAGCTATATGGACGTGTTTAATTTTCACTCTGTAGCCAGACAGGAATTGAACTCCGGTCCTGATTTACGTTTTCAGCAGGTGGCCGTTGTAACGTGACCTTAGGAGGCGGACGCTCTATCCTGCTGAGCTACAGAGACTTATGTGATTTTTCCTTGATTTCAGGCGTTTTTTCGCGATCCGGTCAAGGCGCCGGTCTATTTTCAAAAGTGAATTTTAAATCTCGATTCGAACTTCAAACCTTGAACTTCAAAATTAGTACTTCGAAACTGAGAATCAATAAAGCTTCTATTGTACTGATTTAATCGTTACTTGTAAAATATAGTTTTCCAAATTTGTGACACTATAGTTTTCCAAATTTATGACACCGTAGTTTTTCAATTTTCCGGAAATTGTATATTTCCCTGAAGCCAGATATCTCCTTTAAAGCGGCGTCCGACTGCCGGCTCTCCGAGCAGGTCTTTTTTGTTGATGATCAGGGAAAAATGAAGATCATTGCATTCCAGCAGGAAACGGTAGATAATTTCATCAGAGGAGGTATTTTGGATTTCTTCAAATTCCACGATATTGCCAATAACGGAATACTGATCGCATTCCATGCCTGCGGGCATGAAGCAGGTATCTATGATGGAATACAGGTCTTCCTTCTGAATTCTGATGGCTGCCTGGTTATACTGGTCGATATCATACATGGCCAGTGATTCGATAGCAGATTCATCTCCGTTTCGTGCCGATTCAATCAGATTAATGCGTTTTTTGGTCATGACCAGAGCTTCCTTACGCTCAGCGGCGGTTTTTCGAATCGGCAGAAGAATGCGGCCGCTTGTGGACATGGAACTGAGGAAAATGGGCATTTTACGGTTTAAAGGAAGCTGTTCACCGACGCAGCTCAAATATCCGTTTGTATTCTGCAGATAGAAAATCAGTGAAATTCCAAGGCGGTATTCTTCGCACATCACGGAAAAAGCGTATCGGTCTGCATGACGGGAAATCGTGCAGGGGATGTTGGAAGAAATCACACTGCTCTTAAAATAAGGGTAATAGTATTCTATTTGAAAACGGTCAGCATCATCGTATTCTCCGAAAATGCCGATGCCGAGATTTGGTCCGAAATTTTTTTCCATCGTTATAAAGGTGGAATCCAGAAGATCTGAAACTTCGATGTTATCAGGTGATTCATATACTTCGTTGAGAAGTTTCTGGATGTCTTTATAACGGGTGTAATTGGAAAAACCAATTGCTCTCAGATATTTGTGCATGAGCCCTCCTTTCAAATGCGGAGTGAATCGGCAAAGCGCCGTGAGCCGGGGGAAAATGGTTTTCAAATCAGATTTTGTGCCTGCAGCGGGTACGTAACGCAGTTTTCCGGGATTAAAATCACTCCAAAGGCTTGAATTTTATGTGAAATCCATTATATTACAATAGAATGTACTTTTCAAGGCAGGAAAAAGGAAATGGTTACGATATTATGAGCGACAGAGCAAAGAACATGAATCAGAACATGAACTATAACATAAACCA
>JAUNPP010000165.1:1369-5765 GCA_030536685.1 Lachnospiraceae bacterium | reverse complement strand
GATTCTTCTACGGATGAGCCTTCTTCTGCCGAGGAGGATTCTTCTGCGGATGAACTTTCCTCACCGGAGGATTCCTGGCTGCTTTCTGCCGTGGAAGAGTCGGTGCTTTCCTTGGTCTCCCCTGTGGACTGGTTCGGAAGATTTCCAGGATTCTCTTTAGATTCGCCCTCTTCCGATGCAGTAGACTGTTCTAAACTATCTGAAGCATCACTTGACTCAGTTAAGTTTCCTTTGCTTTCTGATGTTTTTGAGGAATCCGCTTCGCTGCCGGATGATTCCGTTGGTGTTTCCTCCAAATCCCCCAGGCTGTCCTCCGCCCGGAATTCTTTGGATTCCTTCTTACCCTGGTCTTCCTGAGTGGCCGAAGGGGTATTGTTTTCTGCGTAGACCATATTGGGTGAATAGGCCACCAGCATGAATACCATCACAAAGCTCAGTATGCCAGAAAGTATTCTTCTCATTTTCATAAATCAGCACCTCTTTCTTTGCTTATTCTGCCGGCCATCCGGCTGCGTCTAATACCGCTGCACCATTATTGTCTACCTGCACGGCCTGGGCATCTACATAAATATGCGCCGTGCTCTTCTTGTACTCATTTCCCATGGTGGTGGAAAATGTAACCGTTGTGAATAAATCTTTGGTCTGGGTTCCCGGAGCAACCGGCTCTTTATAATAAAACCAGCCGTCTTTTTCCGTCCATGCATCGTAATCGAAATCCAGCTCCATATATTCGTCCGCGTTGTCCGCGCTTACCTTCGTTCCGTCTGCCAGCTTCCAGTCCTTCTTCGGCTTTACGCGAACCCAGGCTGTGTTGTCTCCCACATTTTTCACATAGACAATCTTGTCCACGATCTGACCCGGCATCACGTTCTTTACACCTTTTTCCGGAAATGGCTTTCCATCCGCTGTTTCTTCACACAGGTCGATTTTCACATTTCCTGCTGTAATGATATTTTCTGTCTTTTCACTGGCAGTGAAATATGCTAAAGTTCCATAACCAGCGAATGTACAGGCTGAAACGACCAGTGCCAGCAATAAAATTCTCTTTTTCATACCCGTTACCACCTTCCTTTTTTCTTTTCTATATTGAAATTGCTTCTTGTTTACGCAATCTTTTTTTCGAAGTCATGGTGTCATTCTTTGCTGCTTTTCATATAGGCAGGTTCAGCGATTATCCGGATTGGATACCGGATAACCGCATTCACTGCTTCTCATCGGAATTCGATGATTGGTTTGGATTGAGTTTAATTAATTGCTTTGTAGCCGATGAATGGGTTAGAATCTGCGGAGTATGGCAATGCTGCTTCAAATGCTGCAGCTGCTCCAGCAGTCTCGAAGCCAGCTTCCTGTACACCTTCTGCCATAACCTGGATGTTCAGTCTTCTCTGTGCATCAGGCTGAGTCGCTGTAATCACACCAGCCTTTTCCAGTTCCTTGATAATCTCATTCGTTACCTTTTTGTCCATGTAAACGCTGTTCAGAGCATGCTCTTTGGTCTGCTCTTCCGCTGCAAGGGCTTCCTGATAGGTAGCTACATATACATTGTAATTTAAATCTCCGATTTTAGTCGTATAAGTACCTGCTTCCCAAGCCCATGAGCTTTCATTTCTGAGCAGATGAATGTATCCGTTAGCGTCTAATGCAGACGGTACTGCAATATGTACTCTTACATATGCATTCTCAGAACCGATGTTGGTTACGTCAACTTCCTTTGTAACCGCATCTTTCTCCGCACCTGGATACAGTTTGGAATCTTCTTCGTAGTTTTCATCTAACTGGATTTCTACATCGCCAACGGTAAATACATTTTCCTTGGCATCCTTGTCTGTGAAGTAAGCTAAAGAACCGCCTACCGCCAGGATTGCTGCTACCGATAATGCAAGGGCAGCGGTTAATACATTTTTCTTCTTCATGTTTTAGTCACGCCTTTCTGATTGATTGTTTTCTTATGGAGTAGTCTGCGATTCAGCCGGTTTTACTTTGTCCCATGCCTCTGCCACACTGCCTACATTCGCCTTCTGAATTGCAAATGCCTTGAAGGTTAACTTTGGAAGATAGCCGGTATCTTCATCAAGCGCATCCATATCGGCCTTCGATACGTTTTCGTCTACCAATACTTCACCATTCGGATTTGTTGTTCCTTTTAAGATATAATAAACTTCATCTTGCGATAATGGAGCTCCGCTATTCGGATCAACATCCTTGTAATATACATTCGGCACTCCGGTTAAGGCTGTCCAGTTATCTGTATTTACATCATCGCTGGTAAACTCACCGAAATAAGTACTATACGCCGGGTCAGTAGATGGAGTGATTTTTACAAACACATAGCATGGTTCACTTTCTGCTTCAACCGTTACCTTCGGATCCTTTTCAATCACGCTACCCGGAATCATTTTAGCCGTATAATTATCCGGTTTTGTTTCAGTTAAAGTGATATCCACATTTCCGTATGTAAAGGTATTCACGATAGTGTCCGTTGAATCCGTCAGCCAGGCAACAGTTGCTCCGATTGCTCCTCCGCATACCAGCATTGCCGCCATCAAAATGGCGATTGTCTTTTTCTTCATGGAAAGGGACTCCTTTCTGTTCAATTAGCTTAATTAATGAAAGCATCTGGCAGTTCTTCTGCAGCTGCTGTTACAGAAGCAAATCCATCAGCCTGGATAGCACATGCCTCAATGAGGATGGTTGCGTCTTTAGCCGCAGCTAACTCATCATAGTCGGTTGTGTTTTTAATTTTAAAATTGCTAAACACAACTAAATCTGTCTTTTCAGTCTTAGATGGCGTCACGATATTGTCCGGTGCATTTGCTCCCTTATAATAATAAAACTTATCCGTTGTTGCTGCTCCATCTACAACAATCTCAGTCCAGTTGTCCTCAATCTGTGCAGTAATGGATTTATAAGTAGTGTCATCTGGCTCAAGATTATAGTTTGAAAAACTATCTGTTACTTTAATAAATACATAGCAAGGTTCAGTATCTGCAAGCACATGAACAGTAGGGTCTTTTATATAAGACTCGTTTGGAACCAACTTATACACATTTCCGTTTCCTCTTTTACCATAGTTTACATCACCTTGCTTTAGTTCGTCACCTAACTTATCAACGTATTTTTCGTCCAGTGAAATATCTACATTTTGTCCAACCGTAAAGGTATTCCTTACCTGATCTGATGTATCCGTCAAATACGCCAACGTTCCTCCAATAGCACCTACACAAATCATTGCTGCAGCCATACCTGCGATAATCTGTTTCTTCATACTCGTTACTCCTTTCTTGCACGTTCCGTGCCTAAAAAATTATTTTTGTTTTTATCTTTAAAGCTCATGGCTTTAAATTCATGTTCTCATGCGGATTACTTTTCTTCCGCATCTGAAGCGTCTTCCAGTTCTTTCTGCTTCGCTGCTTCCTTCTCCGCCGCCTTCTTTTTATCGGCTTCATCGGCCTTCTCAATCCAGTCCGGCACAAATGTCATCAGCAGGATGATTAATGCGGCGCTGGCTGCCAGATACATTCCCGGCGGTTTTGTTACATAATCTGCGAAATATCCCATGCCCGGAATGCAGAAGATTGGCTTTCCAATCAGATTGTTAAAGTGGACGGGACTGCCGTCATGGATGATATTTCCATCTGCATCCTTGTTTGCGATGCCCTGTGTGTAGAAGCACTGCTTGTCCGGATTGATTTCATAAACCTGATGGGTTGCCACTACCAAATCCTCATTCAGCACGAAAGTGATGTTGTCTCCCACTTCGATGGATAACGGGTCCACTTTCTTTACATAGATCAGCGCACCTACCGGATATTCCGGTTCCATACTTCCGCTTAAGATGGCATAAGGTGTCAGGCCCACCAACCGGACTCCGGTCAGGAGAACAGCGACAACGACAACTGCTGCTACCAGCACGGTCGTGATACCGTTCCAGATTTTCTTAAAAGTCTGATTCATCTTATTTGTCCTCTCTTTTCTGTCCTATATTCAGTTTTCTCATTCGTTTATTTTCAGTATGCTCTAAGCCGACCCCCGTTCTATCTCGTCCGCAGGTGCCTCTTCCTGCGCTTCCTCCCCGGAGTCCGCCATGGCACCTTCCATCAGCTTGATTAATTCCAGACAGCTTCTGAAATTACTTTCCTGCTTCGTATCTGCCCAGATTACATTCCCCTGCCAGGTGGAATGCTCCCGCTGGCGGACACGGACAATAAATGTCGCTACATTGCCATGTTTACCTTCCATATTTCGATTCTTCCTTTCGCCGCTTTCTTCTGTCCTTCCGGTGGCTTATCGGACTGTATCATTTCTTTCATGTCTCTACTTTACTAAACTGCCTATCACAGAATCTATCACCGTTTTGATTTTTGGTGCCAGATTTTTGAAATTTTGTGAGTTTTTT
>JAUNPP010000165.1:0-1269 GCA_030536685.1 Lachnospiraceae bacterium | reverse complement strand
CTCATATACATAGAATATTTCCTTATTCGGGATGGCAACATCGCAGATGGCATTTCCATCATGGCAATCATCCCTCCTGACTGTTTTCAGATAACCGGCCGCCAGCAGGAAACTGTAAATCGTGCTGGGATTGTTTCGGATTTCCGGATAGATGACGGACGTATCGATATAGGAGGACACCGTCTTGCCCTGCATCAGCCTCCGCAGATTTTCAGATGTTTCTTCGTCTGCTTCGGCCACAATCTGACGGATGATACTGTTGTCTCCGGTAAACTGCCAGAAAGCTTTTGGAAAACAGTTCTCATCCAGATAGTTCAGCACCGACCAGGGATTGAAGATGTCCGTATTTCCAAAACGATATCCGTCATACCACTCGCAGATTTCCTCATATTTGTCGTCTCTTCCATAATATTTCATCAGGGAACCGATTTCCTCTTTTGTGAATCCAAAATATTCACTGTAACGTTTTTCCAGGATGGAATTCAGTTTAAGATTGTTCAGTCCGCTGAAAATGCTCTCCTTGGCAACGCGAAGGATTCCCGTCAGAAAACCGTATGCAAGATTGCTGTTGTCTTTAAATGCTCCAGAGAACAGATTCCGCATAAATCCAACCACATCGTTATAATATCCCGCCATATACCCCTGTTGAATCGGGGTGTCATATTCGTCCACAATGATAATGGCCGGCTGTCCGTAATGCAGATTCAGCATAGTGGATAAGTTACGGAAAGCGGCGGCGAGACCAACCTCGGTTACGGTCCCATCCAGAATGCTGTAAAAATATCTTTTTTCGTATTCGTCAAATTGGGAATCCTCCAGCAGATATTTGTGCCTGCGGTATTCCTGCGCGATGACGTCCCGAATCCCTTCCAGCGTGTTGGCCCATGTTCTTGCCTTCACATCCTTAAAGGAAGCAAAGATAACCGGGTACTGCCCCTGCTCACGGCGGTATTCCTCGCCGCAGGCCCAGATGTTCATGCCTTTAAAATATACGGAAGTATCTTCCTCGGAGATTTCAAAAAAGGTTTTCAGCATATCCATGTTCAGCGTCTTGCCAAATCGTCTGGGACGGGTAAAGAGCGTGACCTTGGCCCTGGTGTCCAGGAAGTCCTTAATCAGCAGCGTTTTATCCACATAATAGTAGCTGCTGACGAGATTTTTAAAGTCCGATACGCCGATCGGCAGCGGCGGTTTCTTGTTCAAATTCATGCTTGCTGCGGCTTTATTCACGTCCGTCTGTTCCATGACAATCCCTCCAATCTGTGAATT
>JAUNPP010000020.1 GCA_030536685.1 Lachnospiraceae bacterium | reverse complement strand
GCTTCTTTTTGCTGCTTCTTTCCACATTCACCGCATCAATTCTTCAATTCTACTAACATATCGTTATAATTGTTATAGTGATTGTATAACAATGTAGGAAACGTGTCAATAGCCAGGCTCCTGCTTTCTCTGGCAAAATCATACATTTTGTGTTACACTACAATAGCTTATTTAAGCCGGAAAGGAGAACAGACGACAATGTATCAAACACTGCTTTTTATTTTACTCATCTATCTGGTCCTAATCAATCTTATCGGATTCTTTATGATGCTTACAGATAAACGGCGTGCAGGCAAAAATGCGTGGCGCATCCCGGAAAAGACCCTGTTTCTTACTGCTCTGGCAGGAGGATCCGCCGGAATCTGGGGCGGAATGTATACTTTTCACCACAAAACCAGACACTGGTACTTTGTTCTTGGGGTTCCGCTTATCCTGATACTGCAGCTTGCGCTCGCTGTCTGGATCAGTTTCCGGTTCTTTTAATACCCCTTTTAATACCCCTTTTAAAAAATCCCGGGATTATAAATTTTTTATGAAATTACTAACCGATTTTACGGGCATTTCGTGAACATCCTGTGTTCAAATTCTTAATATTTTATGTAAATTCCCGGAATTATTGACACGCACAAACTATTTGCTATACTTTAAAGTACACTATATTTTCAAAAGTGCAGAAAGGTGCGATGTTTATTATGAAGGAAAAACTGAACCGTTTTATGTATGGACGCTATGGCAACGATAACCTGAACCGGGTGCTGATGTGGAGCGCTGTTCTCTGCGCATTGCTTTCCATTTTCATCTTCCCGGAATTTTTTACATTTCTTGCGTACGTCCTGCTGATCAGCAGTATTTACCGCTGCATGTCACGCAGACACGAGGATCGCTATCGTGAAAATCAGGCGTTTTTAAGATTGAAGGGACGTGTTCTTTCCCGTTTTACAGGAAATAAGTCCTATGCAGGCGGACAGTATAACTCCGGCAGCCAGGGTTCCTGGTATACAACGAAGGATAAGACAAAAAAGATTTTCAAGTGTCCGAACTGCAGACAGAAGGTGCGGGTGCCCAAAGGAAAGGGAACCATCATGATCACCTGCCCCAAATGCCACACGGAATTCAAAAAACGCACCTGATACTATACCTGATAACGTACCTGATGAGGAAAAAACTATGTTTGGCTATGTGAATGTAAACCAGCAGGAGCTCAAGATCCGTGAATACCGCCGCTACCGCGGCTTTTACTGTGGATTATGCCGCAGTCTGAGGAACAATTACGGAATCACCTCCCGTCTGAGTCTTTCTTATGATATTACTTTTCTGGTCATACTGCTTACGAGCCTGTATGAACCACAGACAACTGAAAAAATGCTTCGCTGTCCCGTTCATCCGGCACACAAACAGCCGGAGCTTTCCAACCGCTATTCAGATTATGGTGCAGATATGAACCTTTTATGTACCTGGTACCTGGCTAAAGACCGGACTCTGGATGCAAAAGATATGAAGGAGAAGCTTACCGGCGGCGGACTGTCCGCGCTCTACCGCCGCGCTTTCAAACAGCTGAAGCTCAAATACCCGGGCAAAATCAGTCGGATAGAAGATTATTTAAAACAGCTCCATCAGCTGGAAAAAGAGGGCTGCACCGACCTCGACCTGATGTCAGGCATTTCCGGACATATTACGTCTGAAATATTTGCCCCCAGACAGGATGAATGGACCTCTGAGCTTCAGCTGGTCGGTTTTTTTCTCGGTAAGTTCATTTATCTGATGGACGCCTGGGAGGATATTGAAAAAGATAAAAAGGAAGGCAAATATAACCCGCTTCTTCCTATTTATGAGAAGGAAGATCCTGAACATTTCAACGAAATCTGCCACAGCTACATGACCATGGTCATGGCAGACTGCGCAGCTCATTTTGAACGCCTTCCGCTGATTGAGGATGCTGAGATTCTTCGGAATATCCTTTACTCCGGCATCTGGACACGATACGAACTGATTTTGAATAAGAGAAGTTCCGAAAAAGAAAGGAAATAATTTATGTATACAGATCCTTATGAGGTACTTGGTGTATCCAGGGATGCAACAACCGATGAAGTAAAAAAGGCTTATCGAAAGCTCAGCCGCATTTACCATCCCGATGCGAATGTGAACAACCCCAATGCGGCACAGGCTGAGGAAAAGTTTAAAGATATTCAGCAGGCCTATCAGCAGATCATAAACGAAAAAGAGCACGGAGGCAGCTCCTCCTACGGCCCCGGAAGCAGCTATGGGGGCGGTTATGGAAATCCTTACGGAAACCAGGGGCAGTCTGGCGGCCGGGGCGGCCAGACCGATTACGACGACTGGTTCGGCGGTTTCGGCGGCTTTGGTGGTTTTGGACAGCAGAACAGCCAGAGCGGTCCGAATGGTCAGAGCCGGGGCGGCTATTCGGGCAACAGTACCACTAACTCCTATCTGCAGGCTGCTGCCAACTATATTAACAGCAGACATTTTGAGGAGGCTCTCAATGTACTGAACAGTATGGAAGAACGGCCGGCACAGTGGTATTATCTGAGCGCTTTCGCCAACCGTGGACTGGGCAATACCATTAAGGCGCTGGAACAGGCCAAACAGGCTGTCGCCATGGACCCTTCCAATTATCAGTACAAAGCGCTTTTAGACCAGCTTCAGGGCGGTGGACAGTGGTACAGCACGATGGGTGGACAGTACAGCTCAAATGACAGCAGCGCCGGACGCTGGTGCATGAATATGATCCTTCTGAACCTGTTCTGCAACTGCTGCTGCGGCGGCGGATTTTTAAGGCTTTAGGCGACTTTCTTAATACTACCCTAAACAGCAAAACACTGTTTTATCTTGTTCAGGACACTGTTTTTATAAAACCGCGAAAGAGGCATCACTATGACTTTACAGCAATTACGCTATATCACAGCCATTGCCCGCTGTGGTTCTGTCAGTCAGGCAGCCAGAGAGCTGTTTATTGCACAGCCAAGTATATCAAAAGCTATTTCAGAGCTGGAAAAAGAACTTGGAAAAAAATTGTTTGAACGCACTCCGAGAGGAATGCTTTTTACAAATGAAGGCGTTGAATTTCTGACCTATGCAAGACAGATTCTGCAGCAAATAGAAGCTCTGGAAAAAAGATATGAGATTGGAAAAGAGGTAACGCATTATTTCACCGTCAGTTCCCAGCATTTCCCTTTTGCTGCAGAAGCATTTTCCAGAATCACAAAGTCCGTGACTGCAGATTGTTACGAGCTTATGTTTCTGGAAGGGGAAACGCAGACCATTATTGACAATGTCCGTGACCTGAAAAGTGAAATCGGCATTCTTCATATGACCGCGCAAAACAGTATGATCCTTACACGCATATTAAAGGAAGCGCATCTGCAGTTTGAACCACTGTTTGAAACGCTTCCTTATATCTGTCTCAGCAGACAGCACCCTCTTGCTCAGAAATCAGTTCTGAACCTGAATGAACTGTCGCCATATCCGTTTTTAACTTATCAGCAAAACCAGAACAGCATCTGGTCAATGGCTGAAATTATGTTGAGACCTGAACCTGTCAGCCAGCGCATTACGATTGCGGATCGCGCAAGCGCAGAGTATTTTATGATAACTTCCAATGCCTACGCCATCACCACAGGCGACTTTGGCGCTGCTTTATCTCATCCTGGTCTGATTTATCTTCCCCTTCTCGGCGAGGGAAAAATCACGGTAGGACAGATCCGCAACGAGCACATGATGATCAGCAAAATGGCACTCCGCTTTCTTGAGGCTATTCAGGATATCATTATGGAAAATGATATCCTTTCTGAAAGCATGACTTCTTTTTAGATTTCCTCTTCCTCCTGTAACTGGCGAAGTTTTTCTTTCTGCTTTTCTGTCAAAGTCAGATCGTACTCAAGGCGATGTGTTGTAGCCTTGACAAAGCTGGCAGCATTGATCAGCAGAATAATAAGAACCGGTATTCCAAGCATAACTACTGAACGCTGTACGACCTCCAGACCACCGGAAAGCAGCAGAATGTAACCCATAAGAGCAATTGCAACACCCCAGAATATCTTCAGATAGAACGGAGACTTCTGTTCGCCGATTTCTGTTTCACCTTTATCGGCCGCAGTCATACCTGCCATAGTGTAGATCATTGACTCATTCTGTGTCAGGAAAGACATGAAAATTGCCAGGAAGCCGAAAATCGTCAGAATTTCCGCAAGGGGCAGATTCTTCAGATAAGCAAACAGGGAAACCGGGAATCCGAACTCCTGGATTGCTTCCCAGATAGGAGCTCCATTCATCTGCTGGAAGATTGCTGAAGAACCAAAGGTACCAAACCAGATTACAATAAATCCAATCGGGATAAACATATTTACCATAATAAATTCACGAATTGTACGGCCTTTTGCAAGCTTCATCAGGAATAAACCTGTAAGCGGCGCTACTGTAAGCCACCATGCCCAGTAGAATAAGGTCCAACCGCTGATCCAGCCGCTTTGCACGGCAGGTTCCAGATAGAATGACTCCGGAATCAGGATCTTCAGATATTCGCCAACAGAAGAAATCATATTATTAATCGTAAACTGTGTTCCTCCGAATACAAATGACCAGCCAACCAGAATGATAAATACTACCATATTTGCACTGGACACATATTTAATTGCCTTATGTACACCCGAGCAGGCACAGGTAATACCGGTAATTGCAATTACAAGAATAATGATCGGTGCCAGAATACTGTCAGGCAGTGTATTTCCATACGCATACTTTAAACCTGCAGAAATCTGCAATGTTGCCAAACCTACATTTGTACCAAGTGTAGCAACCATGATATACAGACACAGCCAGTTAATGATCTTACCGGGAAGTCCCTTTTCTCCCTTTTCGCCTAACAAAGGATATAATCCTGAAGAAAGTGAAAAGGGTCTTTTACAGTTCCAGTAAACAAAGGCAAATCCCAATCCTGCAGCTGTATAAATAGCATAAGGATGAAATCCCCAGTGAAAGAATACGTACGACAGTGCCGCTTCTGCTGCCTGCGCACTTCCTGCTTCCATTCCCGTAAATCCCGGAGGATCCATAAAATTCATCAGACCTTCGCCTACACCATAAAATACAACTCCCAGTGCCATACCTGACGTAAATGTTACCGCAATCCATGACAGCATTGTCATATTAGGCTTCGCTTCACTTCCGCCCAGACGAATCTTACCAACCTTACTGAATGCCGCCCATATGCAGAAAATCAGCAGAACAAACAGACCTACGTCGTAAAACCATCCTAAATTGGAAGAAAGCCAGTTAAATGCCACATCAATTACCTTACCAAATGCTTCGGGTGCAACCACTCCGATCGTCAGTACAATAACGGTAATCAACGCAGGAACTACAAAGGCGTCTTTATCTATTTTATTAAACAATTTACCCATATATTTCTCCTTTTACTCCTGTTATCTCAGACAAAAAGGAACCCGACCCTAAAAGAACAATGGACGAGTTCCTTTCTTTCTGATATCACTTTTATTTCATATCAGTTTTATACAAAAATCTGTTTCTACCAGATGTCACCGATCGTAAAACCATTCTGGAAGGGATCAGATTCATCCAATACCCATTTATTGAATCCATAAATCCAGCACTGTCCTCCAACTGTCGGAACAACTGCTTTATGTCCATAAAAATCATCAATTTCTTCAACCAGTCTGCCTTCGAACTGGATTCCAAGAAGACCTTCATTGATAAAAGGTTCTCCTACTTTCAGGCGTCCCTTTGCGTGTTCAATGGACATCAGAGCACAGGTACCGGTACCACACACACCACGATCCAAAGCGCCTGTCCATGTCTGAGGATTATCGAAATCTACAGGACCTGTTGCATACCAGTTGGAAGAACGCATATAGGTTCCGGGTGTGATCGGGGGCTGCCACATCATGGATAATGTAATGCCTACGCCGGGATAATCCGGATGTTCAACCGGCAGCTGTTCAATTGCGGCTGTTGTACATAAAGAAGAAATTTTTGAAATTTCCTTGCCATTTTCAGGGATCAGTTCCAGGCCGTTGGGACCATACTGTTTAAACTGAGTCGCATCGATTACACAATAGAACATGCCACCCCACGCAATATCCACTTTAACCTTTCCCAGATGAGGAACATCAATTTCCTTATCAAGATATACAGGGAAAGCAGGCACATTTTTAAATGTAACCTTTGTACATTTATGTCTTGTTAAATCGCAATCTGCCTCGATTCCGATTACGCCCGCAGGAGCCTCCAGATTAAACTTCATTTTTTCACTGGTCATCGGAATCATACCGGTTTCCAGAAGTGCAGTCGCAACTGCAATCGTATTGCCGCCGCTCATCATAGGATATTCAACCTGTTCCATAATAATATAGCCGGCCTTACAGTCTTCACGATTTGTGTTTACAATCAGGTTACAGCAGGTTGCAGGGATACCTCTGGGCTCACGCAGCATCAGCAGACGGAACTGATCATCATTTTCCTCCAGCCATTTACATTTTTCATACACGCTCTGTCCAGGAATAGACGGAATTCCGCTGGTAACAACACGCATAGGTTCTCCTTCATGACATTCAACGGAATCGAACTGTCTGATAAAACTCATGTTTCTTGTCCTCCTTTTTTGATTATAAATTTGTATTTCTTTAATTTACTGTTTTGTTCCAGTTAATTATATAATTCTGTGCTAGTAGTCCTCTCCATCTTTCAATGTCTGATCGTACTCCTTGTATTTCGTCAGACCTTTAATCGTCGAAATACACATCACTACCAGCAGTATCAGCATCGGCAGCCCCAGGATAATACTGATTGTCTGTACCGCATTCAAACCTCCCGAATATAGCAGGGTAAATGCCAGAAGACTCATGACCAGTCCCCAGAAAACCTTCAGCCATACAGGTGCAAAGTTGTCAGATGCCGCCAGTTCTTCATCAGATGCCACACACATATCAGCAATTGTCAGAACCTCTGCTTCTGTCTGTGTTACGATTGAAAATACAACCGCAATCACTGCCAGTACCAAAAGCAGCGGTGCCAGAGGCAGCTGCTTCAGATAAGCAAAAAACGCTATCGAATTGCTGTACTGTGCAATTGCTTCTGAAATTGCATGATTTCCTGTAAATTCCATATGCATTGCAGAAGAACCGAAGGTGCCCATCCACATTACCAGGAAAATACACGGAGCCAGCATATTTACAATAACATACTCCCGAATGGTACGCCCTTTGGAAAGCTTTACCTGAAACAGACCGATCATAGGAGCAAATGCAATCCACCAGCCCCAGTAGAAAATGGTCCATCCATTTACCCATCCGCTTTCGTAGCCCGGCTCCGTATACAAAGCCTGTTTAAAGAAAATATCAATAAATTGTCCAAGTCCGGTTATTGTATTATTCAGGCAGAAGAGGGTACCGCCGAAAAACAATGCAAATACCAGCAGGAAAATAAACAGATACATGTTCAGGGTACTGATCATTGCAATACCTTTGTGCAGACCTGTAGATGCAGCTGCAATCGCTATGCCTGCAAAACCAAGACATACGATCAATGCAAGAATATTGCGGTCAATGGTCAGTCCGGTTATATATTTGATTCCTTCTGTCAGCTGATCAATCGCCAGACCAAGGGTAGTGCCAAGTCCGGCTACCAAACAGAAAATGCAAAGTGCGTTGATCCAGTGTCTCAGACCGCCTGTCGCTTTCTCGCCGATCAGCGGATACAGAGAAGATGAAATACTAAACGGCTTTCTGCAGTTCCAGTACATAAATCCGATACAGACACCAACTGAAGTATATGCTGCATACGGATGTAATGTCCAATGGAGATATACATAGCGAAGCGTAGATTCCAGAGCCTGCGGGCTTCCACCCTCATATCCGGCAAATACCGGAGGATTCTGGAAGAAAGATAACGGCTCTGCAATACACCAATAACAAAGCCCAGCTGCCATACCGGAAGTTAATACAATACAAAACCATTTGAAAAAAGACATTTCTGCCTTCGCATCTTTTCCACCGATACGGATTTTCCCATACTTTCCAAGACCTGCCCACAAACAGAAGAAAATCAGCGCTGTGGAACACAGAGCATAAAACCAGTTAAAATTTGTTGTAACCCAGTTCAGACCTGCATTTACCATTTTTTCCAGTGTCTGAGGAATCGCAACACCTATTATAATAATAAGGAGACAGAGTATGGCCGGAGGCCAAAACTCTGCTTTATTCAGTTTTTTCTTTTCTTTCATCAGCGATCTCCAATTCTATGAATGCTGTTTAATATAATCTGCCAGAGCTTCCTCCTGTGCTTCATTCAGCAATGTAGCAGGAGCTTCCTCCAGTCTGCGCTTCCATTCTTTATTTGCACGGCGCAGCATATATTCATAATCATCAACAGGACGTCCTTCCAGAGTACTGTTCCAGTCAGATACGCTCGGATACCATGCATCATACATATAATCCAGTGTATCGTCTGTTGTCAGGAAAGTTCCACCGCTGCCTACTTCTTCTACAACCTCTACAGAACCCGCTTCTTCAGATACACTGATACCATCGCGGATATACAGAAGTCTGCTTGTAATTTCCTCATCAATGATCGTCTTTTCATAAGATGTTGTCATCAGGCCATCAAGAGTTCCAATTTCAGACAGCTGATAATCTGCATTGGAAAGGATATTGCACATGGTTCCCTCATAAGACTCAATACCGCACTGAATATCGTTTGTAAGAGAATCTGTACTGTACGGAATTGTACGGGAAGGAAGATTATAATATCTCTTACCCATCTCCATGGAACCAATCTGCAGCATAACACGTCCAGGTGAACCACAGCAGTACTGGCCGCCGCGCATATTGCCGGGACAGGCACCTACACCGTAGCCTACAGGGTTTCCGGGATTTACCAGCTGAGTCAGAACGATACCTGCAAGAATTTCCGCATTCTGCATTGCAATTGTTCCGAAAATGTTAATAGGACCTGTGATACCTGTTGTTGTTGCGGTACCCATTGTTACAAGCTGTCCTCTTTCTGCCAGAGCTATAATATTATCAGCAACCTCTGTACTATAGGACATCGGACTCATAGAAGGAGCAGAACCGGGTCCAAGATAAACCTTGCCGCCGCGTTCCAGCTTTTCGCCGGTAACCAGTTCAATCATATCGATTGCCTGATGCATGGTTTCATAAGAAAACAGTTTTGTATAGAAAGGCTTATTCGTATGACGCAGAGTTGTACGCATAATTTCCAGATGACGGGTCTCTACCGGGATATCAGTAGCTTCTACACCATTATTGGAATTCATAGTCATAACCGGGCTTGCCTGATAAATCTTTACAAGCTCTTCTACTCTTTTTAATGTACCGGGCTGGATTCCCTCATCCAGGTTCTGAATGCTGACCGGACCAATCGGACCAGGAACACCGTAAGCACCGCCTCCCAGGTCAAGGCTTCTGTCTTCATTAATACCGTGAAAGATAAAATGTGAAGGAGCTGTTTCCAGTGCAGTACGAACCTGCTTTTCACTTATAAACACCTGGGTTCCTTCCACCTTAAATCCATGGCTGCGGAAAATTTCCAATGCTCTCTCACTGGTAAATTTAATACCTGTCTTCTGCAGCATCTGAACAGAGTAATCATGCACACGCTGGAGATCGCTGTCTTCAAACATGGATAATTTCACTTTTCTCATCATATCGCTCATTTTGTACCTCCTTGATAATTGAAACGTATTTTAATAAATCCTTTTATTTCTTTTAATATAGTTCATATTACATGTTATATTATCAAATATAGGATTTATATTTCTTTTTATCGTTTTAGTATTTCACATTTTATTTTTCCGTTTCATTTTATGATTATATTATATCAAAACATAAATCTATTACAATTATATAAAAGCTATCGTAATAGATAGCTTTTAACTATACCAACTTGTTAAAAATGCTATATAGCGATAAGAAATGCTTCTATCTGATGAAAAAATAACTGATTTCTGATACAAAACCCTAATTTAAGATAACAGAAATCTATACGTTTTCCATATCGTTTATTTCAATTATTGATGTATCATTTCACTTTTCGAATTTATATGCCTGTTTTAACTTGAACTTTTCTCTTTTATATTGTATAATAACAGCAGATTACATTTCAATATCTGTTAACAAAGGAGGTGAACCTATGCCCACAGATAATAAATTAGAGCCTATTCAGGCGGTAGAACGTGCGATGATGATTTTGGAGTCTATCTCTCATAAGGGCAGCATGGGATTGAATGAGCTTCACAATGAACTGAAGCTTAACAAAGCATCCCTGCTCCGTCTGGCATACACACTGACCGAATGCGGCTATCTGGATAAAAACCCTTCAACCGGTATTTATTCTCTTACTTTAAAACCTTATGAAATTGGTCTGAATGCCGTTCAGAATCTGGATAAAATTTCTCTAATCAGTTCCACACTTGCTGATCTGAGTCGTGAAACCGGACGAATTGCTCAGTTTTCCGTAGAAGATAAAAATAAGGTTCTCTGCCTTCAGAGCATTGGTCAGCGTGAACCTTCCTTCTCAGTATACACCAATGTCGGCCGCCGGTCTCCACTTTACTGTACCAGCGCCGGAAAAGCAATTTTATCTACCTACTCCAATTCAGATATTCTTGAACGGTGGGACAGCCTGGATGTTATGCAGCTGACAGAATACACCTTAACGGATTCCACAAAATTTTTACAGGATATCAGCCTTACCCGTCAGCGAGGATATGCATTGGATATTCAGGAGAACGAATACAATGTTTATTGTGTCGGTGCTGTATTAATGACACATATGAACACGGTTATGGGTGCCATCAGCATCAGCGGCAATACTCTTACCAAGGAAGAAGAACATGAAATCTCCACTCTTCTGCTGGAAGCTTCACAGCGTCTTTCTACAATTTTTGGTTTTGTAACCGCAAAATAAATCAGAAATCGAGCGAGGGGCCATCGCACTTTAGTGCGACAGCCCCATTTTTTTAAAGAGCGGCCGCTTCCAGGGGAAAGCAGCCGCTCTTTAAAGCAAGAAAAGTTTATATGTTATTATTATCCGGAGTTATACCAATTTACGTGTTATGGATCAGTCTGCTGTAAAGGCAATCATAGCTGCCTCTAACGGCACATTTCCAGCCAGAGCTTCTACCTGGGTACAAACCCGCGCAGGCTTGTAATCCCCGAAAAATTCCGCATAAGCTTCATTAAATTCTGCAAAGTCGTCAAGGCTGTTCAGATACACTTCTACTCTTGCAACAGTCTCTTTTTTGCCGCCCCCGGCTTCCACGATGCTTAACAGATTTCCCAGAACAACCTTAGTTGCTGCTTTCACTTCATATACATATTCTCCATCCTTTGTCAGCGGAATCTGACCTGAGGTAAGAATAATATTACCGCATTTACGGCCATGGCAATATGGTCCCAGCGCAGGAGATGCCTCTGCACTTACAAGTTCTTCTAACTTCATATTTTATCCTCCAGAGCTATCAGGACAGCAGATTTTCGGCTGCATAATCAGCCTCGCAGGACATCAGAGATGCGTTTGTATCAACGCTTTCCAGTGTCTTCTGAAATTTGCTGATATCCTTTTTACGTGCTGCTATCATCAGGCTGTCTTTATTTTTCTTCAAGATCTTACAATGAAAACCGGCTCTTACAGCCTGTTCCATCTCATCTGCTTTTTCTGTCAAAATCACCGCAAAAACTTTGGTTTTATAGCCATACATCGCGATATTGATAAATACCACGCACACATAGAGATCGATCAGTGAGTACAGCAACAGATCCCAGTCTTTCAAAAAAACGGAACCCGTTACAATAATAATAAAATCTCCCACCATCAGGATATCTCCCATCGGAAGCGAAGGAAATTTTCTGGAAACCAGGCGTCCTACAATAGTAGTACCTCCTGTCGTTCCACCTCCATCCAGAATCAATCCCAGACCAATACCCATTACAATTCCACCGAAAATAGAATCCAGCATAATATCCTGAGAAAATGGTTCTAAAAATGCCAGTCCGTCCATTAACACAGAATTTAACACAACCGTCAGGCCTGTATAGATCAACAGACGTTTTCCCAGAACAATTGTTCCTATAATAACCAAAGGTACATTGATGATAATATTCAGCATCCCGATTGGAAAACCGGTTAATGCTTTTACTACTACACCGATACCGGTTACAGAACCCGGTATCAGACTTACAGGATCCAGAAACAATACAACGGAAAGAGAATACAAAATACAGCCAATCACAATCTTTACAATGGCTTTTCCGTCGTTTTTAAGAAACTCCTGCATATTCATCTGATCAACACTCCTCTTTTAAAATCAGAAGTGCATCTGCAATTGCAACGCCGTCTTCAGAAACGAATACCGGGTTGATATCCAGCTCCTTAATTTCATCCTTGCCCTCTGCTGCCATAGCTGCAATTGATACCAGCAGATCTGCAAGCGCATCCTTATCATATACCGGATTACCACGATAACCGTTCAGCAGCGGATATGCCTTCAGCTGTTCAATCATTTTTACAGCCTGATTTCTGGTCAGCGGAACGGGCGCCAGCTGTACATCCTTAAAGAGCTCAACAAATACACCGCCCATACCTACCATAATAGTAGGGCCAAAATCTTTATCATTATTGATACCGATAATCATTTCTGCACCTGTTTTTAACATAGGCTTTAACAGAACGCCTGACAATTCGGCACCGGGTGCATTCTTTTTGCAGTTATCCATAATGATATCGAATGCCTGACAAAGTTCTTCATCATTTTTAATATTTAATTTAACACCACCTACATCAGACTTGTGCTGAATCTGTGCAGAATGAATCTTTACAGACAAAGGATATCCCAGAGTCTTTGCCACTTCAACAGCTTCTTCTTTTGTAGCAGCTACCGCCTGTGCAGGAATTACAACACCATGCTTTTCCAGATAGCACAGACTGTCATATTCACTCAGTCCCTTAGAACCTGTTTTAGCGGTTTTTTCAGGAATCGCACAACCTCCGTCTTCATATTCAAATGAAGCGAAATCAAGAATTTTACGGATTGCTGTACAGCCGTATTTACCGGAAGCAAGCAGCGGTGTGCCTGAAGCCTTCAGAATATCGGCGCTGCCCTGATGGCGTGTATGTTCGATAAAAGGAAGCCATACAATTGGTTTAATGCTCTTATCCTGTCTGGCAATAGAAACCGCTTCTACCATGTGGGCAATCGTATCATCCCAGATTTCCGGAGTAATCGTATATGCAACACAGATCATATCTACATTTTCATCTGCGGAGATTGCCTTAATGGCATCCACCATAACAGGTGTGTTATATCCAATACCTGCTGTCATATCAAAAGGATTATTAACAGAACCATATTCCGGCAGCAGTGATTTCAGATATGCTTTTGTTTCAGGCTTATACTCAGCCAGAGGAATACCATATTCCTCAGACAGGTCAGCAGATACACCTGCTTCACCACCAGAAACATTCATAAATACAGTTCTGCGGCCTGCAGGCAGTTCACGCATCCATGAAAATGCTGCTGCCAGACTGCAGAGTTCTTCCAGATCCCCTGCTTCTACAATACCGTATCTCTTGAAAATAGCTCTTAAAACCTTGTCAGAACCTGAAAGAGAGCCTGTATGAGATGCCGCCAGTTCCTGTGACTTGCTGGAACGTCCTGTTTTCAGAATCACAATCGGTTTCTTTTTTAATGCTGCCTTGCGGAAGGTTTCAATCAGCTTTGCAGGCTTTGTGATGCCTTCTATATAAGCTGCTACTACCTTTGTATCATCATCCTCAACCAGGAAGTCAAGATAATCTTCTACCTTCACATTACAGGAATTACCGGAAGAAATCACATGACTGAATCCCATATTGGGGCTGTCCAGCCCTGCCAGAACGATCTGACCGCTCTGGGAGATCATGCCGATGTTACCTTTTCTGTCTCTTTCTTCAACAAGGAACGCAAATGCAAAGATTCCATCGATAAAATTCGCAAATCCCGCACAGTTCGGTCCCATAACAGCAATTCCAAGTTTATCCGCTTCTTCTACCAGTTCCTGCTGTTTTGCTTTTCCTTCTGCACCTACTTCACCATAGCCGCTGGCAAATACAACTGCTCCGCCGCAGTTTTTCTCTGCAGCCTCGCGAAGCAGAGGAATCACTGTTTTCTGAGGAGTACAGATAATTGCAAGATCAATATCACATTCAATATCCAAAATAGAATGGTAGCATTTTTTTCCAAACACTTCATCTCTTTTGGGATTTACAAAATACAGCTGATCCAGATTTCTGGAGAATTTCATGTAGTTTCGAATCGTATCTCCACTGAATCCTGCCTTGTCACTCGCTCCTATGATAGCGATTGTTTTCGGTTTTAATAATTTATTCAGATTCATATTCTTTCATATCCTCTAAGCAGCCTGATATGCTTTAGTGTCGCTTCTACATTTCTGCTGCTTCTTCATATCCTCTGCGGAAGCATTTAATATTAGAAGGATTGCTCTTGCCTTTTTTCGCAAAATAAGCATCCAGTGTCTTTTCAAATTCATTTACATCCAGCATATTGGTTGCTTTTAACATAGCGCCCATGATAACCAGATTCGCAGCTCTTCCATTGCCTTCTTCAGAAGTGATCTTTGCTGTATCTACACCGTAAACCTTGTATTCCTTCGGAAAATCTGTTCTGGTAAATAAGGAGCTGTTCACTACGATCGTACCGCCGTCTCTCATAACATCTACATATTTATCATATGCGGATTCTGTCATACAGCACAGCACATCAAGAAGATCGGGATAAGGACTGCCGATTTCTTCATCAGAAATAACAACTCTGCAAAGTGCAGTACCTCCACGCATTTCTGCAGAGTACTCGCTGGTCCAGCTTACATTTTTACCATTTTCTGCTGCAATTTCAATCAGAACCTTACCAGCTGTCAGAACACCCTGACCGCCAATTCCTGCAAACATAATATCAGCCATTATTTGTCACCTCCGTCAACATCAACATAAACCTTTACCGGGAAGAACTGTTCATTCTCATTTTTAATCTTCTCCATGGCATCTGAAGGAGATAATTTCCAGTTTGTCGGACAGGGGGATAACACTTCAATAATAGAGAAGCCTTTCTTTTCCATCTGATTCTGGAAACCTTTTTTGATCATCTTTTTGGTCTGATCAATATGCTTAGGATCATATAAGGCACCTCTTGCCGCATATGCAATATCATAATTGGAAAGAATATTCAGCATATCATAAGGTTTACCTGCCACTTCCGGGTCACGACCCTTTTTGCTGCTGACTGTCTTATCACCAACCAATGTGGTTGCCGCACACATCTGACCGCCGGTCATACCAAATACACCATTGTTTACAACAATCATGGTAATTGGAACATTTCTTTCTGCCGCAAAGCATGTTTCAGAAAGACCGATTACGTAAGAACATCCATCACCGGCATGTACATATACGTTGGAATCCGGATAAACTTTTTTAATACCGGTTGCAACTGCTGCACAGCGTCCGTGCGGACCTGCAATACCATCTGCATTTAATGTATCAATAGACCAGTAGGCACAGGCGATATCTACAACCTGAACTGTTTTCTCTACAAGTCCTAATTCTTCACAACATTCTGCAATCAGTCTCTGGATAATACCGTGACCGCAGCCTGGGCACCAGCCTACCTGCTGGTTGATCATTTCGGGTTTTTTATATGTCTTTGCCATCTTAGAACACCTCCAGTTCCTTAACCTTGCCTGCAAGAATATCCTTGCAGTAATCTACGATACCCTGTGTAGTCGGTACATACTTTGAAGTCAGATAACCATACAGCGGAACCTTGAACTCAGTTGCCATACGCACATCCAGTCCCAGCTGAGAGGAAAGACTCATTTCTACTGTAACCAGACCTTTTACGCTTTCCGGAAGGTTCTGGAAGCCCTTTTTCGGGAAAGGCCATGCTGAAATCGGACGAATCAGGCCAAGCTTCATTCCCTGTTCTCTTGCACGTCTTACCGCAGACTTGCAGATACGGGAAGAGATGCCGTAAGCAACAAGAATAAGCTCTGCATCTTCTGTCATGAACTCTTCCCATCTCTGCTCATTTTCGTGCATTTCTGCAAATTTATCGCGCATCATCTGATCATACTCGTCGTAATCCATGGAACGATCAAGATTGGTAACTTTTACTTTGGGTTCATCCAGTTCTTTGTATCCTTTGATTGCCCAGTCAAATTTAGACTTATCATGCTCCTTTTCTTCAGGAAGAACTACCTTTTCAATCATCTGGCTGATACCGCCGTCACTCAGAAGCAGTACCACCGTGCGGTATTTCTCCGCCAGATCAAATGCAAGATATGTAAGATCTGCACATTCCTGTACAGATGCGGGTGCCAGAACGATCTGACGGGAATCACCGTGCCCGCCGCCTCTGGTAGCAAGCCAGTAAGAATCCTGTCCTTCTGTAATTTCACCATCGCCTACGCCGTAACGCATAACATCAATGATAACAGCCGGCAGATTGTAGGAAGCCAGATACGAAATACCTTCCTGCTTTAAATCAAATCCGGGACCGGAAGAACTTGTCATAACACGTTCACCACATGCAGCAGCGCCCCACAGCATACTCATACTTGCGATTTCACTTTCGCCCTGAATAAACACACCGCCTCTTGCAGCCATATTCGCTGACATATATTCCAGAATTTCACTCTGGGGTGTAATGGGATAACCGGCATAGAATCTGCATCCTGCTCGAAGCGCGGATTCTGCTATTGCTTCATTTCCCTTCATAAGTTTAAAATCAGCCATCTTCAATACCCTCCTATTCCTCTACAATTGAAAATACGTAATCAGGACAAATCTTATAGCACTGTCCGCATCCGATGCAAAGCTCCTCATTTACACGAACAATTTCATAGCCCTTTTTGTTAACCTCTGTCAGCGGCTCAATTGCATCCTTGGGACAAACGCCTACACACAATCTGCAGCCTTTACAAAGAGCGCTGTCTGTTTTTGCTTTTGCTTTAGCCATTCTTTTTGACTCCCTTCTGTCTTATGACAAATCCTTTGAATTTTTAAAAAACTTCTGCAACCGCCTTGTTATATTTCATAATATAATTTTGCGTTTCATTTTTTTGTTTGTAATTTCATATTATCACTTTTATAATTGATTGTCAATATATATTTTGAAATATCATTTCATTATTCACATTACTATTTTTTATATTGCAAACATTTTTGCTTATATATTGAAATATTTTTTAAAAAATATTAAGTTTTTATTGAATACAACATTTTTATACTTTATAATGGAGGTATATCTATACACTTATAACTATTGATTTTTACGAGGTGATTTAAATTGGATCAAAGGAAAGTAGAAACCCTTCTGGCCGTTCTTTGCGAGGGTAGTTTTCGACGGGCAGCAGAGGGACTTTGCTGTACACAATCCGCAGTGACACAGGCTATGGACAGTCTGGAACGGGAACTCGGATGCAAAATTCTCGATCGCAATTATCGTGGAATCCGTCTGACAGCAGCAGGAGAACGTCTTTATCCCTTTTTTCTTGAATTTGACAAAAGTTGTAAACGTTTGATGCGGGAGGCAGAAACTATCGCATCCGGAAAAAATGCCCCTGTACGCATTGGGACATTTTCCAGCATTGCAAGTACCTGGTTACCTCAGCTGCTTGCCGATTACCAGAAAATCCATCCGGAAATTTCTTTTGATGTACAAATTGGTTCAGATTCCATCAGAGAATGGCTCCTTCAGGAAAAAATCGATATCGCATTGGGAGATGAGCTGCGCTGTAAAACACTTATCTGGACACCACTTATAGAAGATTATTTTAGTGCGTTGATTCCAAAATCCCTTTTTCCAGCAGAACAAACTACTATTACCATTGAAGAATTAGCTCTTCACTCCTATGTAATGGCTCCTCTTGACTGCACAGATTACTACGTTGATTTTCAGCCAAAAAAATCCATCAAAGTAAACTGTGAAGACGATTCTGTTGTCATCTCCATGGTATCCAAAGGATTTGGAATTTCCATTCTTCCTGACAGCTGTCTGTGGAATTTACCGGAGCATGTACGCAAACTGAAACTGCTCCCGGAGTACAAACGAATCATCGGTATGTCTACATCCGATCATGCAAACAAAGAAATCCGACAATTTGCAAACTTTATCAAGAAAAAAATCTGAAAAAAGACAGGACTTTAGAGTCCTGTCTTTTCTCAGATTTTTATACCTATTCCATTTTTTATCCCCAGATATCTCCTATTGTATATCCTTCTGTAAAAGGATCCGTCGGGTCAAGAACCAGATTTCCATATCCATAAATCCAGGATTCTCCTGTAATGGCAGGAATTACCGCCTTATGACCGTAAAAATCCACTTCCTCCAGTAACTGACCTTTATATACCACACCCAACAAACCCATATGACGGAATGTTTCACCTATTTTCAACTGACCTTTGGCATACATAGCTGCCATTCTTGCACAAGTTCCCGTACCACACGGACATCTATCTAATGCCCCAATCCATGTAGACGGATTATCAAAATCTACTGCGCCGCTTGCAACTGTTACCGCATTTTTCACATCTGCATCAGGATGATCAATTTTCCCAAAAAGCTGAGAAATCGTAATTCCCACACCAGGATAATCCGGATTTTCTACCGGCAGCTGATCCTGCGCCGCCTTAAGAATAAGAGAAGAAACTCTTGTAATCTCTCGTCCCTGGTCAGGTTCCAATGCAATCCAGGGGAACTGATTTACATCTGCCATAACATAGAACATACCACCCCATGCGACATCAACCTTTACCTTTTCAACCCCATGCCCGATATGAGGCACTGTAATCTCTGTATCGGTATATACAGCAAATGCCGGAACATTCTTGAAAGTTACCTGAGTCACTTTTCCATCTTCACAGATTGCCTTAATACCGATTAAACCAGCAGGAGCTTCCAGATTAAATTCATTCAATCCTTCTTTCATAGGAATAATACCTGTTTCCAGAAGAACGGTTGCTACAGAAATTGTATTCCCTCCGGACATCATCGGATACTCTGTCTGTTCCATAATGATAAATCCCGCTGCTGCATCAGGATGCTTCGGCGGAACCAGCACATTACAGCACAGAGGCGGATATCCCCGAGGTTCCCTCAACAAAAACTTACGAAGACTATCATCCTGCGTTCTCAGATATTCTTCCATTTCATATACGCTGTTCCCCGGAATGTGTCCTATACCCCCGGTAACAACACGCATAGGTTCTCCATCATGTGTTTCAACCACATTCAAAACTCTTTTAAAACTCATACTAAATTCCTCCTTCCCTATACAGGGGATTATATAAATTTAAAAAATATCAATCCTTTGTCATTTTTACTTCCATATAATGCATTTCATCTTGATATTCTGCTTCCGTTAAATCATCTTCTGACTTATCAAGTGCACCTGAATTTTTCGAATAATAGCATTTTTTTCCATATTTAAACAAAACGATTGCGCACAGAATCAATACCACACTCTGCAGCAGTCCAACCAGAGTGAACATCCCTTTTACTGAATTAATACCTCCGGTAGCAACCAAAGTATACGCAGTACCTCCAAGAATACATCCTACCAGGATTTTCTGTTTTTTAGGTGCTTCATCTTCAGCACCAATGCCTTCCACAGATAAAGTTGCAGCAACGGAAGCCATAGGATCTGCCAATGTACAGAAACTCAGTGTAACAGTAATAAGAAACATAATAATAATTATCTTTGAAAAAGGCAGAGTTTCCAAAATTTGAAAAACAGTTGCCTGCATACCAAAAGTATTTACCGCATTCCAGATATCAAGGGTGCCCGATGTCTGCAGATAAATCGTCTGTCCGCCAAATACGGCAATCCATATTATGCAGAAAATAGAAGGTACCAGAATCTGAACCAGCATAAATTGACGAACTGTTCTGCCACGCCCCATACGTGCCAGGAACATGCCAATAACCGGAGCATAAACAATAAATGATGACCAGTACTGTACAATCCAGTCTGCAAACCATTTTTCATCAGGAACCATCGCATTTTCCAGAGTTGTCATAGTACCAAAATTGTCTACGATAAATCCTACTGCTTCAGAGCCGATTTTTGTAATAAACTGCGTATTTCCACAAAAAAACACATAAATCAACAGGAAAATAAAGAAATAAATACAGGCTGAGGAAATTATTTTTAAACCTTTCCCAATACCGGACACACAGGATAGTACAAAAATTCCGGTAACAAAAAACGCTGCAAACAGCCAGGATACAGCTGATTGAGGAATCCCCAGTGCCGCCTCTATACCAGCGCCAATCTGCATCAGACCAACCCCCATAGAATTAGAAGTAGCACCCATCAGGCAGAAAATAACCACTGCAGTAGTTAATGTGTTCAGCCAGGGAATTCTCTTTCCAACAGCACATTCAATAATTGAATGAAACGACAGTTTTTTTCTCCTGTTATAACAGATAATTGCAAATGCTGCTCCACAAACCGCATACATACAATACTGTACAAAGCTCCAGTCCCACATCGCCTGTGCAACAGCAAAAATCCCAGCCTTCCTGCTGCCTGCCTCTGCAATTGCTGCAGGTGTTTTCATATAATGGAAAATCGGTTCTCCCATTGCCCAGAATAAAAGTCCTGTACCAATCCCCGAACAGATAGACATTGCACACCAGTTAAATAAGGAATACTGTGCTTTTACATCTTTCCCGCCAATTACCACATCTCCGTACCGCCCGACAATGAAAATAATGGCAAGAATAATAAACAGTAACGATAAAAGATTAATGTACGCTCCAAAATAGTCCGCCATCGCATAAAGCAGGCTGGTCATAACAGCTCCCACCTGTTCAGTCCAAAGAATACCGGCAATTATGAAAACCAATAAAATAATGACCGGTGGCCAGAATGCCAGTTTATTCATTTTTCCTTTTTTATTATTCATCAGTTCTCCTTTCTCTCTCTTTTTTGTAATAAATGTCAATTTTCTTCTTTTTTCTAATTACGTTTTTATCCCGGAATCAAACTATGTATATTATAAAATACATTCTTTTTCTTCGGAAGCCAGACTTTCCGCTTGAGCTATTAGTAAATCTTATATCAATGCTTATCTCTATCTTGCTTTTTGATACGTGGCTGAACAACAAATATTCAGCACAGGTGCCTGATGCAAGTTCGAAGAGTCTCTTCTACTGAACGAATCTGCTTGATTTTTCGTTTTCCCCTTGCATATCAGTCTTATTTTTACTATAATTTATAGTTAGCTATTTTAATTCATTTAGGAGAATCCCTATGTGAGCAAAATACTAGCAAATGTGAGTAGAAATACTCAAAGATACTCAAAATCCGGAGTATAGTTTGTGTTGACTTCATAGCAGACGGAACTACAGGAAAGAAAAACCAGTACAAGTTGCAATAGTCTTGTTAACTATAGGGCAGAACCTTGATGGTAGTAGTTGGTCAATGGTAAAAGTCTCAAAAACCAAGGGCAAAAGGAAAAAATTAAGAAAGGAAAAGCTATGTAGATGAACACTTACAGCATATCACATCAGGATACTGTAAGTATGTACCGATGGCTTAGTCGGGAATTTACGACTGTGGAGTGTACACGAACCTGTGAGTAGTGTGTTACTTGTAACCACCAAAGCATACACGATGAAGCAGTAACTACAAATTGTGAGATTGTAGCGAATCATCTGACATATACACATTTGTATATGTTTTTAGTAGCAGGAACACTTATGGCAATGGTTAAAAAACCCGTTACCGGTATGAAGGATATCATGCCTTCGGAAATGCAGGTTCGGGATTATGTAATCGGTCTGATTAAAGAAACATATAAAAGCTTTGGCTTTACCCCTATAGAAACCCCCTGTGTAGAGCATATTGAAAATCTGTGCAGCAAACAGGGCGGTGACAATGAAAAACTGATCTTCAAGATTTTAAAACGTGGTGAGAAACTGAACCTGGAAACAGCGTCCTGTGAGCAGGATCTGGTAGACGGCGGTCTTCGTTACGATCTGACCGTTCCGCTGTCCCGCTACTACTCCAACAACTCCAATCAGCTGCCCACCCCCTTTAAATCTCTGCAGATCGGACCTGTATGGAGAGCAGAACGCCCCCAGAAAGGCCGTTTCCGTCAGTTCTATCAGTGCGATATTGATATTCTGGGCGATGCAACCTGTCTGGCTGAAATCGAACTGATCACAGCTACCACAACACTGCTCGGCAAGCTGTTTGACAATTTCAAGGTACGGATCAATGACCGTAAGGTTCTGGCTGCCATGGCTGCCTACAGCGGATTCGCAGCAGAATCCTACGACCAAATCTTCATTATTCTGGACAAGATGGATAAAATCGGTCTTGACGGTGTTAAAAATGAACTGCTGGAAAGCGGATTTGATTCCGATTCCATTGAAAAATACCTGTCTTTATTCACAAAACTGGACGAGCAGACAGACCCTGTAGGCTGGCTGAAATCCGAGCTTGGCGATTTCCTGCCTGCTGAAACAGCCGACAGCCTGACAACTATTATGGCAAGCGTAAAACAGACTCAGGCTTCTGCCTACGATATCGTTTTCGACCCTACTCTGGTCCGCGGTATGTCCTACTACACCGGCACGATTTTTGAAATCGAAATGCCTGACTTCGGCAGCTCTGTTGCCGGCGGCGGACGTTACGACAAGATGATCGGCAAATTTACAGGCAAAGAAACCTGCGCCTGCGGTTTCTCCATCGGTTTTGAGAGAATCGTAACCCTTTTAATGGAGCACGGTTTCCAGGTTCCCGGTCAGGCAGAAAAGGTTGCTTTCCTGATTGAAAAGAACATGCCCACCGAAAAGCTCTGCGAAATCATGAAAGAGGCTGCTGAGGAAAGAAAACAGGGCAAATGCATTCTGGTCGTTACCATGAATAAAAACAAGAAATTCCAGAAGGAACAGCTTTCCAAAGAAGGCTACGAAACCTTCCGCGAATTTTTCCGCAGATAAAAAACGATGTATTTTTAAACATGTGTTTTTACGATGTATTTTTAAAGAAATGATATATTAATGATATATTTCAGGAGGATGACATGGCTGAATCTATGAGCGGGTTACACAGAACCCATCGATGTGCCGAGACAGTAAATGCTGCTATCGGTGAAACTGTTACTGTTATGGGCTGGGTCCAGAAAAGACGTAATCTGGGCAGTCTGATTTTTATTGATTTAAGAGACCGTTCCGGCCTTTTACAGGTACTCTTCAGTGAAGAAAATACCGGTGCAGAAGTTTTTGCACGCGCCGGCGAATTAAGAAATGAATTTGTAATCGCAGTGACCGGTACCGTTGAAAAACGTTCCGGCGCAGTAAATAATAATCTTGCAACCGGTGAGATCGAGATCATCGCAAAAGAGCTGCGTATTTTATCCGAATCCATGACACCGCCTTTCCCGATCGAGGAAAACTGCAACACCAAGGACGAACTGCGTCTGAAATACCGCTATCTGGATCTGCGCCGTCCCAACCTGCAGAAAAACCTGATGTTAAGAAGCCAGGTTACTACTCTGGTACGCAATTTCATGACAAATGAAGGATTTCTGGAAATTGAGACTCCCATGCTCTGCAAGAGCACACCGGAAGGCGCACGCGACTACCTGGTTCCCAGCCGTGTTCATCCCGGCAGCTTCTATGCACTGCCCCAGTCTCCTCAGATTTTCAAACAGCTGTTAATGTGCTCCGGATACGACCGTTATTTCCAGATTGCAAGATGTTTCCGTGACGAAGATCTGCGTGCTGACAGACAGCCTGAATTTACACAGATCGATATGGAACTGTCATTTGTTGATATTGACGATGTAATCGATGTCAATGAAAGACTGCTGCAGAGAGTATTTAAAGAAGTCTGCGGCGTAGACGTAGCGCTTCCGATCCAGCGTATGCCTTATGCAGAGGCAATGGACCGCTTCGGCTCTGATAAGCCTGACCTGCGTTTCGGTCTGGAGATCAAAGATGTCTCCGAAACCGTAAAGGACTGCGAATTTGTCGTATTTAAGAGCGCACTGGAAGCAGGCGGCGTTGTACGCGGTATCAACGTAGAAGGTCAGGGAAGCCTCGGACGTAAGAAAATCGATGCTTACGTAAACTTTGCAAAGGGTATCGGCGCAAAGGGACTTGCTTACATGCAGATTACTCCCGATGGAACCATCAAATGTCCTTTTGCCAAATTTATGAAACCGGAAGAAATCCAGGCTCTGGCAGATGCCATGGGCGCTAAGGCCGGTGATTTAATGTTCTTTGCAGCTGATAAAAAACTGGCAGTATGCAACATTCTCGGCGCACTTCGTCTGGAACTGGCAAAGACACTTGGTATTCTTGACGGCAACAATGAATTCCGTTTTGTATGGATCACCGAATTCCCTCTGCTTGAGTATTCAGAAGAAGAAAACCGTTTCGTAGCAATGCACCATCCTTTCACCATGCCGATGGAAGAAGATCTGCCCTACATTGACAGCGATCCCGGCCGCGTACGTGCAAAGGCTTACGATATTGTATTAAACGGCGTTGAACTGGGCGGCGGTTCTGTCAGAATCCACCAGTCCGATATTCAGGAAAAGATGTTTGAAGCTCTCGGCTTCACGAAAGAACAGGCTTACAACCAGTTCGGTTTCCTGATCAACGCATTCAAATACGGAGTTCCGCCTCACGCAGGTCTGGCATATGGTCTTGACCGTATGATCATGCTGATGACCGGTTCCGACAGCATCCGTGAAGTTATCGCCTTCCCCAAGGTAAAAGATGCTTCCGATCTGATGTCTGAAGCTCCTTCACCTGTTGACCCCAAACAGCTGAGTGAACTGTTCCTTGAAACAACCGCTGAAGAAACAGAAAATTAACAGGTGAATCATGAAATCCATCCGTTTAGATAAATTTCTGGCTGACATGCAGCTCGGCACCCGCTCAGAGGTCAAACAGCTGCTGAAAAAAGGCCTGGTTACGCTTAACGGAGAATCTGTTAAAAAACCAGAAATCAAGGTAGACCCGGAACACGACCGGGTCTTCTTTGATGGAAAACAGCTCTCTCTTGAAAGCGAAGTTTATTATATGCTGAATAAACCCGCAGGAGTCGTTTCTGCTACAGAAGATAAAAAAGAACGCACCGTGCTGGATTTGTTTAATCAAAACGACCGCCGGCCCGACCTGTTTCCGGCAGGAAGACTGGACAAGGACACCGTAGGACTTTTACTCATTACCAATGACGGCGCCCTCTCCCATAAGCTTCTCTCCCCCCGTAATCATGTCGACAAAACCTATTTTGTCCGGGTCGAAGGAGCTATTACCGAAGAAACGATCGTAGCCTTTGAAAAGGGAATTGATATCGGAGACGAAAAAATCACAATGCCGGCTGTTTTAGAACCTGTCATGACATTAAGTACAGGCAAGGCAAAAAGCGCTGGCTTCGATGACTGTCTGAAAGACGCTGGCTTCGATGGCTGTCCGAAAGACGCTGACTTCGATGCTGAGACCAAAAACGCAGCTTCTGTGTGTCACGAGGCTCTGGTTACAATCCGGGAGGGACGTTTCCATCAGATCAAGCGCATGTTTCATGCAGTCGGCTGTGAAGTCATCTATCTGAAGCGTTTATCCATGGGAAGCCTTACTTTAGATCCTGAGCTTCCCGAAGGCAGCTACAGAAGACTTACCCCGGATGAGATTAAGGAGCTGAAGCTTTCCCGCAGGCCCTGATGCCCCTGCTTCTCACTTTTGCATTCCTTTTCTATCCTTTTTGTATCCTCTTTCTATTTTTCTTTATCCTTTTTACCTTTTTCACTTTTTTTCACCGATTCATTTCATTATTTTTAGGCATTTGTTCGCTTGCCACGGACGTTTGTCTGTGTTATAATGACATGGCTGTGTATAACCACATTAAGATTTGTGCTGCAGCGGCACAATTGGGAGGAATTTTAATATGTATGACTTTAACGAAGTTGCTTTAACAGACCCTGAAGTTGCTGAATCCATTCAGAAAGAAATTGGCAGACAGAACAGCAATATTGAACTGATTGCTTCCGAAAACTTTGTAAGCAAAGCAGTTATGGCTGCAATGGGCAGCCCCCTGACCAACAAATATGCAGAAGGTTATCCCGGACACCGTTATTACGGCGGCTGTGTTCATGTAGATGTAGTAGAAAACCTTGCAAGAGAACGTGCCAAAAAACTGTTTGGCTGCGAATATGTAAATGTTCAGCCTCATTCCGGCGCTCAGGCCAATATGGCTGTATTTTTTGCCATGTTAAACCCCGGCGATACCGTTATGGGTATGAATCTGAATCACGGCGGCCATCTGTCACACGGCAGCAAAGCAAATCTTTCCGGTAAATACTTTCATGTAGTACCTTACGGTGTCAATGACGACGGCGTTATCGATTACGAAGAAGTTCGCCGTATTGCGCTGGAAGTACATCCCAAGCTGATCGTATGTGGTGCTTCTGCTTATCCCAGAACTATTGATTTTAAGAAATTCCGCGAAATCGCTGACGAAGCAGGAGCTTATCTGATGGCTGATATCGCTCATATCGCAGGTCTGGTTGCAGGCGGACAGCACATGAGCCCGATTCCTTATGCTCATGTAACAACCACAACCACACATAAAACTCTGCGCGGACCCCGCGGCGGCATGATCATGTCCAGCAATGAAATAAATGAAAAGTTCAAATTTGACAAAGCAGTATTCCCCGGCATTCAGGGTGGCCCTCTGATGCATGTCATCGCCGGAAAAGCTGTTTGTCTGAAAGAAGCGCTCGATCCTTCCTTCACAGAATATGCAAAACAGATCGTTGCGAATGCTTCCGCTATGGCTAACCGCCTGATGGAACACGGCTTTAACCTCTGCTCAGGCGGAACCGACAACCATCTGATGCTTTTAGACCTGCGCGGAACCGGAATTACCGGCAAAGCAGCAGAAGAGCTTCTGGAAAAGGTTAACATTACCTGCAATAAAAATGCAATCGTAAATGACCCTGAAAAACCCACTGTTACAAGCGGTGTTCGTCTTGGTACCGCCGCTGCTACAACACGCGGTCTGAAGGAAGAAGATATGATCCTGGTTGCAGATGCTATTGCAATGACTTTAAAAGATCCCGAAGGTTCTATTGATAAAGCCGCAGCAATCATTAAATCCATCACAGACAAATATCCTCTGTACTAATTTCGATTTTCTGACGTGCTGACTTGATCATCCAATGTAACGGTTTTCATTTTCTGAAATCATATAAAAAAGGACGATCGTAAAATAACTGATATTATCTTGTTTTCAGTTATTTTGCGATGGTCCTTTTCTGCCGTTATTTCACTGCAGTTTTTACCATTGTTATTTGCTGCTTTTACCGTTGTTATTTACCGCTGTTATTTGCTGCTTTTACCATTGCTATTTGCTGCTTTTACTTTATTTTTTACAGGAGATTTTTATTATGAAATCAGGTGACTTTACACAGGGAAGTATTCTGAGCAACATCATGAGCATGGCTCTTCCGATTACGCTTGGACAGCTCATTAATATACTCTACAGTGTAGTAGACCGTATTTATATCGGCCGGATTCCCGGTACTGCTTCACTGGCCCTGACCGGGCTGGGCTTATCTGTCCCTGTTACAACCATTGTCATGGCATTTGCCAATCTTTACGGAATGGGCGGCGGGCCGCTTTGTTCCATTGAACGTGGGAAAAAGAACGATACGGAAGCTCAGGCTATTATGTGCAACTCCTTCGTACTTCTGACCGTCACGGGCGTCCTGCTGACTCTTATCATTTTCCGGCTGAAACGGCCCATGCTCTATCTGTTCGGAGCCAGTGACGAAACATTTCCTTATGCAAATGATTATCTTACCATCTATCTGCTTGGTACGGTATTTGTTATGATCAGCCTGGGAATGAATCATTTTATCAACGCACAGGGCTTTGGAAAGACCGGTATGATCACGATCATGTCAGGAGCTGTCTCCAATATCATTTTAGATCCTGTTTTTATTTTCGGTTTTGATATGGGAATACGGGGAGCTGCCATTGCAACTGTGATTTCCCAGTTTATTTCCGCAGCCTGGGTGCTATACTTTCTGACCGGAAAAAAGGCTCTGTTTACATTGCAGCACTCCGCTATGAAACTGAAAGCCGAGCGGGTCGGCAGAATCTGCGCTCTGGGGCTTTCCGGTTTTATCGTCGGCGTCACCAACAGCGCGGTTTCCGTTGTCTGCAACGCAACCTTACAAGCCTGCGGAAGTGATCTGTACGTTGGCGTTATGACCGTTATCAACACAGTTCGAGAGGTTATTTCCATGCCTGTCACCGGTATCAGCAGCGGCGCTCAGCCGGTAATCGGATATAATTACGGCGCCGGAGCATGGAAGCGTGTCCGCGGCTGCATTAAAGTTCTGTCCATTCTGGGAATCGGCTACACGGCCGCAGCGTGGATAATGGTTTCTCTGTTTGCACGCCCTTTAATGAGTCTGTTCACCAGCGATACAAATTTGATTGAGGCCGGGATTCCCTGTTTTCACATTTATTATGCTGCCTTTGTCATGATGTCGCTGCAATTTACCGGACAATCGGTTTTCCAGGCGCTCGGGCGTTCCAAACAGGCTATTTTCTTTTCGCTGCTGCGCAAGGTCATTATCGTCATTCCGCTTACCATTTTACTTCCCAAAGTTATGACTCCGGGCGTCTACGGCGTTTTCGCAGCAGAGCCGATTTCCAATGTACTGGGGGGAATTGCCTGCTATGCAACGATGCTGTCTATTATGCTTCCGGAGCTGAAGCGGCTTGAAAATTCCAAAAAGCTGAATATCCCGCCGCAGTCGTCAAAGCATCAATCCTGATACGTTCCAAGGGTTTGCTTCTTTAATTCCGCTGCCAGCAGCTTAAAACACCTGCTGGTAAGCGCCTTCTGCTCCGGCTTCAAATCTGTCAGATTTCGGATCATGTCATAAAGCTTTCTTGGAGTCAGCAGTGTAAAATCGCCAAGTGTGTGTATCTGTGCCAGTGAAAACGAATCAAAGATCAATTTGATGATTTCTGCTCTTTCAGCAGGTTCTATCGCTTCCAGCCAGTTTTTCAGCCCCTTATCCAGATTTCTGCTGTGCGGCGCAACACACTGTGCCTTTACAAGCTCAGCGCCCATTACCTCCCACGAAAGTATATCGTGCTGCAAAAGTCCCGCTCTTCTGCTTTTTACCACATACACAGGCTCCTTATGACAAAGCATCAGCCCGAAAAATGACTGCTCCGGCACATAGGAGATCAGCTTCGGCAAAGCCTCCTCATACGCCTGCGAAGCCGCCATCTCCTCGCTGATACCCGGGCCGTCATTATTATAGACCGATAAAATCCTTCCGCCGAACTTCTCCCACACACAAATTGCCGCATAAAAAGCCAGATGCCCGCCCTTGGAGTGCCCTCCAATATAAAAATCAGCTGTTTTTTCATCCTCCATCGCTTTTATAAGATATTCCACCGCACGCCTTTCGGACGGAATCCCGGGAAAGCAGATCATATTAAAATCCTCCTGCCATCCCACAATCGTTTCATCTGTCCCCCGAAATACCAGATAACATCTGTCCTTTGGCAAATGAATCTTTAAGGCAGAAAACTGCTTCTGTTCTCCCTCATCGATCTCATTCACAAAATCAGACAGGAGCAGATCCCCAAAACGGCGGCTTGCAGCCATATCCCTCAGCACAAATGCCGCTTTTTTGGTAAGAGTCGGTTTATCCAGAATCTCCTTTTCCGTATAGAATTCCCAGAACCGGTCTGAAGCCTCTCTCAAAGTAATCCGCTTATCTGCAGAATTATCCACAATTCCTGAAAAATCTACATATGAAATAAACGAAAATATCAGGTTATCCACTTCATTAAACGGAGATTGTTCAAATGTAAGGTCTCCTCTCCATTTAATATAATCTGTTATATCAGCCATTTTGCATTTCCCCCACTTTTATCCGGTATTCTGATTTTCTTACTATTTTCTCTATATGGTAGCCGAATTATCAGCATTTTTCAAGCTTTACCTATTTTACCTGTCTATATTACATCCGTAGGACGCAGTACATGTATTTATCATGTATTTATCATGCATTGAGCAGCAGATGTACAACCCCGCACAGAATACATCCGCAGACAGCCGGTACTGCAAACCCGACTGCCGTCCATTTCAGACTTTTGGTTTCTTTATAAATCGTCATGCAGGTCGTGGCGCAGGGCCAGTGAAACAAGGTAAATAAAAGCATACAGACAGCGGTTTCCAGAGTCCAGCCATTTGCAGTCAACAGTATTTTCAGCTGTTCCAATGCTGGTACCTCCACCAGAGTTCCCTGCGCCAGATAAGACATCAAAATTACCGGAATTACAATTTCATTTGCCGGAAATCCCAGCAGAAAAGCAAATAAAATCACACCGTCCAATCCGATAAAAGAAGCCGGAACATCAAGAAACGAGGTTATTAAGCTCAAGGCTGTCATATCCGATACTGTCAGATTGGCGAGCAGCCAGATCAGAGCGCCTGCAGGTGCCGCAGCCATTACAGCCCGGCTTAAAACAAATAACGTCCTGTCTAAAAGTGAGCGAACCAGAATCTGTCCAAACTGCGGTTTCCGATACGGAGGCAACTCCAGAATAAAGGTCGACTGCCTTTTCCGGTTCAGCGCCGCTGCCAGAATCCGTGTAACCAGAAATGTCATAAAGATTGATAAAAGTACCGCTCCGCACATCAGCGCACCGCCTGCCAGAGCGCTGCCTCCCGCAAAAAACATAGTGATCAGTGCAATCAGCGTCGGGAAACGCCCGTTACACGGAATCAGCGAATTAGTCAGAATCGCTATCAGCCGCTCCTTTTCCGTGTCAATAATACGACAGCCGGTCACACCCACAGCATTGCAGCCAAGCCCCATGCACATCGTCAGCGCCTGTTTTCCGCACGCATGACACCGTTTAAAACATCCATCCAGATAAAAGGCAATTCTGGGAAGATATCCCAGATCCTCCAGGATTGTAAATAATGGGAAAAAGATTGTCATAGGAGGAAGCATCACGGCCACAACCCAGCTGGCCACACGCCAGATACCATCAAGCCACAGATTTGCAAGCAGCTGCGGACAATGAATTTCCCGCAAAAATCCGCTCATCGCTTCCCCTATCCAGCTAAAAAAACCGCTCAAAACCGCCGAAGGATAATTAGCCCCGTTGATCGTCAGCCAGAACACGGCAAACAGCAGACACAGCAGACTGATGCTTCCTGTAAACGGTGATGTCAGAAAGCGATCGATCCGATAATCCCTGTGCCAGTAATTTCCGTCCGTAACCCGCACTGTCCTCGCCGCAATAAAAGCCGCCTGCGCATAAAAGCAAGCATGCTCCTTCTCTTTCACCCTGTTTTTTTCCTCCACTGTCTGTGCTGCAGTTCTTTCCTCCACTGACTG
>JAUNPP010000164.1 GCA_030536685.1 Lachnospiraceae bacterium | reverse complement strand
AACAGTACAGAAAGAACAGAAAACAGTACAGAAGGCGGCGCTGAAAACAACAGGGTTATAAAAGCGGAGGTACTGGGGGTGGAGTATGAATCGCCTGGTGAAATGGTGCATTCTCTGGAAAAAGCGTCGGGCATAAAGCATTGGTCGGAGGCTTATCAGAGCATAAAGACCGCTGTAAAAAAAACAGAAGGCCGTTGCCTGACTTTTGCCAAAAACAGAGCTGCCGATGTGATGTGGCATCGGATATCTCCGGGAATGACACGCTATTATAAAGGAAACCTGACGGGAAAAAGCGATGGGATTTCTGTCTGCTGCCCTGAACTGAAGTCTATGGATGCGCAGGATAAAATGCTGCCGGAAGCTGTGAATACCGTTATTTATGATCGGCGTTTGCTGGCAGAGCTTTTGTGGGAAATACCAGGAACAGAGCAGATCCTGGAGGAAAGTCAGCCTCTGAGCAGCTTTTTTCAGGTAGAAAAACGTGATAAAACCGGATATATAGAAGAAATAACCGTGGGAAACCGGAAGATGACAGGAGAAGAAGCCGCTGCGCTTCTAAAGGTCGCTTCCGGTTGCTTTTATGTCTCGGATCTGGGCAGCGGGATTAAGCTTCTGGTATATGGAGATGGTACGGGGTACGGGATGTCTCTTGCCGGAGCGGATGAAATGGCCGGAAAAGGCGCAGACTATCAGGAGATTCTGGAATACTATTTTCCGGTTTGCAAAATTGAATAATTTCTTTGCTTTGTGGAAAGAATAGGAGAAGCAGCACCCCGTTTTGGCCGCAGGAGAGCAGGAAAACGCCTGCAAACGCCTGTAATCAAAACGGGAAGTCTTAATTCTTATAAACAGAGGTGAAACAGTTATGTTGAAACGCAATTGGAAAAGATTACTGAAATCCAGAAGGATGGTATGGGTATTGCTGTTATGCCTGATAGCAGGCGCCGTGGCCGGAAATGTTTACAGAAATAACAGGCCGGAGAAGGACATAGAGCAGCTCGCGGAGGGGTTTGGAAAAACCGGCGACACAGCAGAAAAAATATTGAATAGCGGGAAGACAGATCAGGATGAAAAGGTACAGTCCAACGGGGATGTAAAAACTGATGAGGATGTAAAAACTGAGGAGAAGGCAAAAACCGATGCCAGGGCACAATCAGATCAGCTGATTGATAATAGCGCCAGCACCGAAAACGGAGAGTCTGAAGAACAAAGCCCCAGCGCCGGAAATGATAAGTCTGAAGAACAGGCCGACAGTGCGGATCGTGATCAAAATGAGAAGTCCGGTAAAAATGCTCAGGCCGCTGCTACCGGTGTACTGTCAGGCGATGGATTGGATTTTCTTAAAAACAGCGCGCTTGTATGGCCTGTTGAGGGGGAAGTGCTGTTAGAGTTCAACATGGATGAAACGGTTTATTTTCCTACATTAAATATGTATAAATGCAGTCAGGCGGTTGTGATTCAGGCGGAACGGGGAACTCCCGTTATAGCTCCGGCAGAGGGAACTGTCGTTTCGATTGGAAAGGATGAGCAGATTGGAAATTATATGGTTTTGGATATCGGAGATGGCTGCCAGGTGAAACTGGGACAGCTGAAGGACATGGAGGTAAAAGAAGGAGATCCGGTAAAGGAAAGCGACCTGCTTGCATATGTGGCAGACCCCAGTGAATGCTACAGTGTTGAAGGGGACAACCTTTATCTGGCCCTCACCGCAGACGGAGAGCCGGTTGACCCGCTTGATTATCTGCAATATTAAGAGTCTGAAATGCGAACAGTCTGATATATATTAACAATCTGATATATATTAAAAGCAGGTATCTGTGCTTTACCGGAAAATCTCCGATAATCTTCTGGCAGTCTTACTTGTCTTTTTTCTCAAGCTGCAGGCTGCTCATATAGCTGTTATGGTATCTGGGGTCAGTGGTAACCTCTTTGATAAACCAGTCAGGTGCGATAAAGTCAGCAGCAGCCTGTTCATCTGGAAATTCCACTTCTGCCATGATTAAACCGGCAAAGGCGCCTTCGAATACATCAAGCTCACAGGTCAGGCCGCATTCAAGCGGAATCAGGTATCTTGTTTTGGTAATAACATTCCCATCAGCCTTGGACAGGAGATGTTCATAGGACTCCTTTGTCAGAGGCAGATTGTATTCTTCACGAACCATCATGCCTCCGCCCTTGTAGGTCAGGTAAAAGCTTTCATCCTGGCGGCGGACACGTACAACAGGATGTGTACACAGGTAGGCCTGTTCGATTTTGTGAAAGCTATAATGCGTAAGCTCCATGGGCGGATTTGAAATCAGATATTTACGTTCAATTTCCATGCTAGATCCTTTCTGATAAAAAACCGGGAAAATAAATGCCCGGCAAGTGTGAACAGCAACGTTATACAGCTGAACTGAGCAGATACATTTTAACAGATATGGACTTTAAAGTCTATATCTGTTAAAATGTGGTCAGACTCCCGGAATTTCTTTGAATATCCGGGAAGTGACCTTTGGGTAAAGTGTCAGCAGAAGTACTGACCCAGCAAACTATACTATTTAAAAGGAGACAGTTTTATGGCAAAAAATCCTGTAGTTACATTTGAAATGGCAGATGGAAGCATTATGAAAGCAGAATTGTATCCGGAAATCGCACCGAATACAGTAAACAATTTTATCAGCCTGGTGAAAAAAGGTTATTATAATGGAATCACCTTCCATCGTGTAATCCCCGGCTTTATGATTCAGGGCGGATGCCCGGATGGAACCGGCATGGGAGGTCCCGGCTACAGCATCAAAGGAGAATTTTCACAGAATGGTTTTGTAAACCAGTTAAAACATGAACCCGGCGTTCTCTCTATGGCAAGAACTATGGCGCCCAACAGCGCAGGTTCTCAGTTCTTTATCATGCATGCGCCCGCACCTCATCTGGACGGCGCATATGCAGGCTTTGGAAAGCTTATTGAAGGGCTGGAGGAAGTAGATAAAATTGCAAGAGTTGCAACTGACTGGTCTGATAAACCCCTCGAACCTCAGGTTATGAAAACTGTAACAGTAGATACTTTCGGAGTAGAATACGCAGAACCTGAAAAATATTAATAATTACGAAATGAAAATACTGTCAGGAGAAAAGAATTGATGTTTCAGACAACAATTCTGCATAATATCCTACATATTTGGGCATTTTGGCAAATGTAAATTATGAGAAAATCTTATAATGGATGATGAAAAAGAGATATTTGTGAGAACTCACACAGATATCTCTTTTTTGGTAAATATATTTCGGGAATAATGTCTTTTTGCTTGAAAAATATTCACAAAATTAAAAAAGGTGCTTCCAAAAAATCAAAGTAGTGATATAATGAATAATCATGAGCGCGTTTGTGTCTCAATATTGTACAGGATTCATAGAATATGCCTGTACTGTGTGTGTAAGGTTATACTTTGTCCTGAGTCAGCTGTGCTAAGGCTGCCGGAGGATGTTTGGATGATTCTGCCTCCTGCCAGATTTGGAATCTGCAGGAATTTTTAATGGATTTTTCCGGAAGGACAGAGTTTTGACTATATCAAGGAGGTTTTTAAAATGAATAAGTGGGTTTACAAGTTTAATGAAGGCAATGCTTCCATGCGTAATCTGCTGGGTGGCAAAGGCTGCAACCTTGCTGAAATGACAATTCTGGGAATGCCGATTCCCCAGGGCTTTACTGTTACAACAGAAGCTTGTACTGAATATTACAACAACGGTAAACAGATCAGTGAAGAAATCGAAAAACAGATTTTCGAAGCAGTAACCTGGCTGGAAGGCGTTAACGGCAAGAAATTTGGTGATACAGAAGATCCGTTACTGGTTTCTGTACGTTCCGGTGCGCGTGCATCTATGCCCGGTATGATGGATACTATCCTGAACCTGGGTCTGAATGATGTTGCTGTTGAAGGTTTTGCAAAGAAAACCGGTAACCCCAGATTTGCATATGACTCCTACAGAAGATTTATTCAGATGTACTCTGACGTAGTTATGGAAGTTCCGAAGTCTTATTTCGAAAAACTGATCGATGAGATGAAAGAAGAACGCGGCGTACATTTTGATACCGAACTGACAGCAGAAGATCTGAAAGAACTGGCTGAAAGATTCAAAGCTGTATATAAAGAAGCTATGAACGGCGAAGAATTCCCTCAGGAACCCGCTGAACAGCTGATGGGCGCTGTAAAAGCTGTATTCCGTTCATGGGATAACCCCCGTGCGATCGTTTACCGTCGTATGAACGATATTCCCAGCAGCTGGGGTACCGCAGTAAACGTACAGACCATGGTATTCGGTAATAAGGGCGAAACCTCAGGTACAGGCGTTGCATTTACAAGAAATCCTTCTACCGGTGAAAAAGGTATCTTCGGTGAATACCTGATCAACGCACAGGGCGAAGACGTAGTTGCAGGTGTTCGTACACCTCAGCCTATCACTCAGCTTGAGAACGACCTGCCCGAATGTTACGCACAGTTCATGGATCTGGCTATGAAACTTGAGAATCATTTCCATGATATGCAGGATATGGAATTTACAATTGAAGAAGGCAAATTATACTTCCTTCAGACACGTAACGGCAAACGTACAGCTCCCGCTGCTATCAAGATCGCATGTGATCTGGTAGACGAAGGACAGATTACACCTGAAGAAGCTATCTGCCGTATCGACGCAAAATCTCTGGATCAGCTGCTGCATCCTACATTCGATCCCGCAGCTCTGAAGGCAGGCGAAGTAATCGGTTCTGCACTTCCCGCATCTCCCGGTGCTGCAGCAGGTAAGGTTTACTTTACAGCTGACGATGCAAAAGCAGCAGGCAAAGGCGGCAGAGGTGAAAGAGTTATCCTGGTTCGTCTGGAAACATCACCTGAAGATATCGAAGGTATGCACGCAGCTCAGGGTATCCTGACAGTTCGCGGCGGTATGACATCTCACGCAGCAGTAGTAGCTCGTGGTATGGGTACCTGCTGTGTATCAGGCTGCGGCGAAATCAAGATCGATGAAGAAGCTAAGACCTTTACATTAGGCGGACATACATTTGCAGAAGGAGATTACATCTCACTGGATGGTACAACAGGTAAGATCTACAAAGGCGATATCGCTACAACAGAAGCATCTGTTGGCGGTGACTTCGGACGTATCATGGCATGGGCTGATGAATTCAGAACATTAAGTGTACGTACTAACGCAGATACTCCTGCAGATACTGCTAACGCTGTTAAGCTGGGTGCTGAAGGTATCGGTCTCTGCCGTACAGAGCATATGTTCTTCGGTGAAGACAGAATTCCGAGAATCCGTCAGATGATCCTTTCCGATACAGTAGAAGCAAGAGAAGCAGCTCTGAACAAACTGCTTGTATTCCAGAAAGCTGACTTTAAGGCTATGTATGAAACTCTGGAAGGCAAACCGATGACAGTTCGTTACCTTGATCCGCCGCTGCATGAATTCGTTCCTACAGAAGAAGAAGATATCAAGGCACTTGCAGATGATATGGGTCTTACTGTTGCACAGGTTAAGGCTAAATGTGATGAACTGCACGAATTCAACCCTATGATGGGTCACAGAGGATGCCGTCTTGCAGTTACATATCCTGAAATCGCTAAGATGCAGACAAGAGCTGTTATGGAAGCTGCTATCGAAGTGAAGAATGAAAAAGGCTACGATATCGTTCCTGAAATCATGATTCCTCTGGTAGGCGAAAAGAAAGAATTAAAATTCGTTAAAGATATTGTTGTAGAAGTAGCAGAAGCAGTAAAAGCTGAAAAGAATTCCGACATCGAATACCATATCGGTACTATGATCGAAATTCCTCGTGCAGCTCTGACCGCTGACGCAATTGCTGAAGAAGCTGAATTCTTCTCATTCGGTACCAACGACTTAACTCAGATGACATTCGGTTTCTCCCGTGATGACGCTG
>JAUNPP010000163.1:281-6070 GCA_030536685.1 Lachnospiraceae bacterium | reverse complement strand
TAAGTCTGCCAAAGAATCGCGAAAGCCGGCATGATACAAGTCTGTCAAAGAACAGCGAAGGCCGGCATGATACGAAGTCTGGCCGGGGCTAGGGGTGCTTTCAGCACCAATACGCCCCTTGCAGACTTGTATCATGCCGGCTTTCGCGTCCCTTGGACATCCCCTGGACAAACCAACCCTCTTGTTTAGTCCCGGAAATTACCTACAGGAAAATATATTTAAGTACAAACAGGATTGCAAGTACATACATCAGCAGGCTGATCTTCTTTTCCTTTGCTTTGCCTGTAACCAGATTCAGTACAACGTAGGAGATAACTCCCATGGAGATACCTTCTGAAATACTGTAGAAGAAAGGCATTGCAAGAATGCAGATGTAGCAGGGAATTGCTTCTGCCAGATCGTTAAAGTTGATATTCACAACATTTGTAAGCATGTAGAAGCCTACTACAACAAGTGCAGGTGCTGTGGCAAATGAAGGAATTGCCAGGAAAATGGGAGACAGGAACAAAGACAGTCCGAAAAGGATTGCTGTTGTTACGGCTGTCAGACCGGTTCTGCCGCCTTCGGATACACCGGAAGCACTTTCTACGAAGGTTGTTGTTGTGGAAGTACCAAGTAACGCGCCTGCGGTTGTACCTACAGCATCTGCCATCAAAGCGCCCTTGATATTGGGAAGCTTTCCATTTTCATCCAGCATATTTGCTTTGGAAGATACGCCGATCAGAGTACCGATGGTATCAAACATATCTACAAACAGGAATGCAAAAATGACAACGACGAATTTTAAAGAGAAAATTCCGCTGAAATCGATTTTGCAGAATACAGGTGCAAGACTGGGAATGGATAAACCATTGCTGAAATCGGGAAGGAGGCTGTAGAAGCCAAGTTCCGGATTGGGAACGTATACGCCTGCGAACTGGCAGACAATACCCATCAGCCAGGTGATCAGAATACCCCATAAAATGTTGCCCTTTACGTTGCGGATTACCAGGATTCCGGTGATCAGAATACCGATAACAGCAAGCAGAACAGTGATTCCGAGATCGTTCATGCTTCCGCTTACACCGTTAATACGGTTATATTCATCCAGAGAGAATAACTGTACTAAAGTAGAACCGCTGATTACGATTTTTGCATTCTGCAGACCGATAAATGCGATAAATAAACCGATACCAACGCTGACTGCAGCTTTTAAGTTCATCGGAATGGCATTGAAAATGGCCTCACGCACGTTGGTCAGAGAAAGTACGATAAAAATAATACCTTCTATAAATACAGCGGTCAGAGCCATCTGCCAGCTGTAGCCCATGCTAAGAACTACTGTGTATGCAAAGTAGGCATTTAATCCCATACCGGGCGCCAGTGCAAACGGGTAGTTGGCAAACAGTGCCATGAACAGAGTACCGATCAGGGAAGCCAGTGCGGTAGCTGTAAATACAGCGCCGTGATCCATTCCTGCTTCGGCCAGAATATTGGGGTTAACTGCCAGAATGTAGGCCATGGTCATGAATGTAGTGATACCGGCCAGAATTTCAGTTTTGACATCGGTACCGTGCTCATTCAATTTGAAAAATTTCTCTAACATAGTTTCCTCCTTTAGTTAGCGCGCAGCTTTGCTGCGAATCTTATCCGTTCCCCATTATACTTCGTTTTATTTATTAAGTAAACACACAGAATCGCACAGAATCGCGCTTTTTACTGTTTGACGCAGACGGAATCGCGCTTTTTACCGTTTAATGCAGACGGGATCGCCCTTTTTAACGATTCCTCCCCGGATAACGCGGCAGAATCTGCCTTCATAGGGAAGAAGTGAGATTCCGAAGGTGCGTGTTACAACGCTTGGATGATCCGGTTTTCCAATCTGTGTTACTTCAAGAATAACATCATTTCCGAGACAGAAACGGTCGCCGGGCTGAAGGTTCAGTTCATCCATGCCGTCGATCAGGACGTTCTCAGCGAAGTCGCCGGGGCCCATATTCAGATTATTTTCGGAATTGCTTTTTACCAGACTGCCGTAGTTGAGACAGGTAACCTGCCGTCCCCAGTCGCCCTGATGTCCATCTCCTGCGATTCCTTTGTTTTCGATAAATTCTGCAGATGCAATTTCTTTCTTTAATTTACCTCGTTCTTCATTGATGCAGATTGAATAAATTGTTGCTGCCATTGTGGTCATTATCCCCCTTATAAATTATTTTGTGGTGCAGCAGTTTGGCTCTTTTCACCAAACTGATTTGTATAAAATAACTGAAGTATTGGATATGTAGCCTATACATAAGCCAATTCAGCCCTTTCATTATACCAGTTGATTTAAAAATATACCAGAAAAATAAGATAAAATTCTTTTTTACTTAAAAAAAATAATGAAAATAATGTTAACTATAGTTTTTGACAGTCTATTGTGATATTCTGATAATATAGTATGGAAATTTTGGGGTATTTCGAATGGCATTTGGGCTCAAAGATGATTGGAAAAGCGTACATAATAAGGGGGGATTTTTATGTCATTTCAGGTGGTACAAAGAGATATTACAAAAATGGAAACGGATGCGATTGTGAATGCGGCAAATTCCGGGCTGCAGATTGGCGGAAGCGTCTGCGGAGCTATTTTCCGGGTTGCCGGGGAAGAAAAGATGCAGGAGGCCTGCGATCAGTATGGATTTTGTCCCGCAGGCGGAGCGGTGATCACGCCGGGATTTGATCTTCCGGCCAGATATGTAATACATGCCCGTGGCCCGAGATGGTACGGCGGAGGTCACGGAGAAGAGATACAATTGTGTGATGCTTATAGAAATTCACTGATACTGGCAGAAAAGCATGGATTGAAATCCATTGCATTTCCGCTGATTTCCGCAGGAAACTTTGGTTTTCCGAAGAAAAAAGCTATGAGAGCAGCTTCCTATGTAATAAGACAGTTTTTGAAGGAAACTGCTTCGGAGATGGAAGTTTATCTTGTGCTATATGATTGGGACGCGGTAGAGATCGGAAAAAAGATGTTCCCGGATATGAAGCTGGACAAAGATTATGATACTTTTGAATGTAAATAAGGAAACGGTTTTTTCCTGAGATTGAAAAGGCTGTTTCATCGTCTGTACAGGGGCTGTCGCACTAAGTTAAAAGCGGCAGCCCCTGCAACTGTACACCGGTCGGGCCGGTGCGTTGCGCCCTGCCAGGGGCTTCCTGCGAAAAGAGGATGTAAGCTGTTTTTATTTGGAAAGTTTACAATTTGTATGTTTATCCAGGAGATAAAATATAGTATACTAAATACAAAGAAAAAATGGAGGAACGATTTATGAATGACATGAACAAATTAACAATGGCTGAACGCCGGGCAGCTGGGTTGCTGTGGGTTGATACAGGCGAAAATATGAATCAGCAGATATATGCCAGAGGTTTGTGCCAGGACTTTAATCAGACGAGAGCGACTGATACGGAAAAGAGAAACGATATTTTGAAAAATTTATTTGCATTTTGTGGAAATAATGTATGGATTGAACCGCCGCTGACGCTTGCAATGGGAAATACCGTTTCAATCGGGGATGGAACATATATCAATTCCAATCTTACATTAGTCGATGATTATGAAATCAATATTGGCAAAGGCGTATTGATTGCACCGAATGTTACAATTAGTACAACTAACCATCCCATGCACTATAAAGCCCGTACACGCGGAGAGATGTACTGCAAAAAAGTTGTGATCGAGGATCATGTCTGGATTGGGAGCAATGTTGTAATCAGCGCTGGCGTAACGATTGGAAAAGGTTCTGTAATTGGCGCCGGAAGTGTTGTTACCAAAGATGTACCTCCGATGTGTTTTGCAGCCGGTGTACCTTGTAAAGTGATTCGGGAAATTACGGACGATGACCTGAATGAGTATGAGCCAATTCCGGAATAAATCAAGTGGAAGAAGAAATAATCGTATAATCACTAATTTTTCAATATATCTGTAAATTCCCGAGAGAGCATAGCACGGTATTTCAGATTGACCAGACTCTGATTTCCTTTCACAGAAATGCTGTTTCCTTCGTCAGTCTCCGAAAATGCTGATATCAAATCCATCGACTGCAAGCAGTTTGACCGTTCCGCCTCCTGGAGAGTCCGAATAAACAACAACCTGTTCTCCCTCTGTATTTGCGTCCTTTGCTTCCTCAAAAGCACAGCGAAGGCGCGGGTCTTCCGGGCGGCGGCCTAAAAGTCCGTTTACGTATCCCATATCAGAGCGCTGCCCCTTGTACATCATGGTGTAGGCTCCTTCACGTGCAAAGAATATTGGAGCTGTGGTTTGACTGGAATTTTTATCCAATTAATGTTATGATGTTGAGGTCAAAAGGTTTTTTCATACCTTTTATACCGGACTTGTTCTGAATGCGGAACACGTCACGACATGGATCAAAAGGTCTTTTGTTCCCTTTTATATACGGATTACACCGCATATAAAGCATGCAGAGTATACAGGAAATACGTATTTCCCGTGAAAATGAAATACAGACAGGAGGAAAACAAAATGGTTCAGTTTCTGGTAAAAAGATTTGTACCGGATTATGAAAATGTTACCAGTCCTAAGGTACGTTCCCGCTATGGTACTTTGGGAGGCGCAGTAGGTATTCTTTGTAATATTGTATTATTCTTAGTGAAATTTCTGGCAGGAGCAGCAGCAGGTGCGGTATCGGTTATGGCAGATGCATTTAACAACCTGTCAGATGCAGGTTCATCAGTTGTGACCCTGATCGGATTTAAAATGGCCGAAAAACCGGCAAACCCGGATCATCCTTTCGGGCACGGACGGATTGAATATCTGTCAGGTCTGTTCGTATCTGTTGTGATTTTGTTGATGGGTGTGGAATTATTTAAAACCGCTGTGGATAAGATCCTTCATCCGACAACCGTAGAAGTTACGCTTTTTTCCGTCTGCGTACTGGTTCTGGCAATTTTGCTGAAATTCTGGATGGCACATTTTAACCGTGTGCTCGGAGACCGGATTTCCTCAGAAGCAATGAAAGCGACCGCAGCAGACAGCATGAGCGACTGCATCGCAACCGCAGCAGTGCTTCTGGGCATGATTTTTACTTATTTTACACATTGGAATATTGACGGTTATGTAGGAATCCTGGTTTCCGGATTTGTACTGAAAGCAGGATATGAAGCGGCAAAGGACACGATCAAACCTCTCCTCGGCACAGCTCCCGACCCGGAGCTTGTATCCGCCATGGAAAAATTCGTAATGGACAGCGACATGGTACTCGGCGTGCATGATCTCATCGTTCACGATTACGGCCCCGGCCGCATTATGGTATCTCTTCATGCAGAAGTCGACAGCAACGGCAATGTAATGGACATCCACGAAGAAATCGACCGGATCGAAGCAGCCATGAATCAGGAATTTATGTGCATGACCACCATACATATGGACCCTATCGCCTCAGACGACGAAGCTGTAAATGCAGCAAAAGCAGAAGTAAAACGAATCCTTCATGAAATGAATCCTGACTGGAAATTCCATGATTTCCGTATGGTAAAAGGACAGAAAAACTCCAATCTGGTATTTGACCTGGTCGTATCCACAGAGCAGATGAAGGACGCTTTGCAGATTCAGAAACAGGCAGCAGCCAGAATCCATGAAGAACACCCGGAATACACAGCAGTTATTAAAGTTGAGCAGAGTTTTGTGTAATGGTTTTTGGGGGGGCTGGAAATGGGGGGTTCAGTTGACGCCGTGGCGGCCCGCTTAAGACAAACACATTATGGCAGTTGTTGAAACACAACAAAAAACCCGCCCGGCGGTGTTAAAG
>JAUNPP010000163.1:0-271 GCA_030536685.1 Lachnospiraceae bacterium | reverse complement strand
TGGCGCCATGATACGAAGTCCCTATGGCGGCTAGGTGTGCAAGCACACAATGCCGCCGTCGGGACTTGTATCATGGCGCCACGGCTGGTTTTTGCAGTATTGGGGGCATTTCCAGCTTAAGGACCTGCAAACCATATGGGGTGAGAGGGGCGAGCATGTAAGTGCCGCCGTCGTGACTTGTATTATGGCGCCACGGCTGGTTATGACTGTATTGAGGGCATTTCCAGCTTAAGCCCCTGCAAACCATATGGGAGGAGTGAGCATATGGTGC
>JAUNPP010000162.1 GCA_030536685.1 Lachnospiraceae bacterium | reverse complement strand
GCACCAAAGGTGCGACATATAGATGCTCGGTAATTCAATTGCCGGGTAGTTCACTCGAGTTCAGAGGTATTTATCAGAAGTATTTGGTTGAGTTCAGAGGTGTTTATTTAAAGTGATTTTGCTGCGAATGAATCGGTTTTTTCATGCATACGATAGAAAGTGAAATAAACTTTTTGGAGTATGGATGTTATGCCGGATACAGTTTGCAGAGAACGAATATTATCAGAAGAATATATGGATTTTATTATCGGAGAGGACTGGACATCTGATTTGACAGATGAGCAGCTCTCCGATTTCTGTATTCAGGAGGCAGGTTACGGTCAGCAGATCGTTTATCTGAATCAGGAGACGGCGCCGCCTCTGATATCAGGAAGATATTTCTATGAAAATATTCCTGCGGTATATATTCCGCTTTCAACAGGTGCGCTGGACGCTGCGGGGATTTTGCGGGCGGCAAATCAGCCGGTTTTAAATCTGGAAGGACAGGGTGTGATCATTGCATTTGCGGATACGGGGATTGATTACACGCATCCGGCATTTCTGGATGAAAATGGTCAGTCCAGAATTATCCGTATCTGGGATCAGACCATTCAAAGCGGTACGCCGCCGAAGGGATTGTATTACGGGACGGAATTTACCAGGGAGCAGTTAAATGAAGCGCTGGCTTCCGAAAATCCGATGGATGTGGTGCGTACAACTGATACAAATGGACATGGAACCTATGTCGCAGGTGCAGCGGCGGGCAGCAGGGTGGTTTCAGAGGGGGAACGTTATCAGGGTGCGGCTCCGCGGGCGGAGATTGCGGTTGTAAGGCTGAAACCGGCAAAACAGTATCTCAGACAGTATTACCAGATACCGGAATCTGCCCAGGTCTATCAGGAAAATGATATTTTGCTGGCGCTGCGGTATTTTCTGGATCTCCAGGAAGAGTTAGACCGCCCGATGGTGGTATGTTTTACGATGGGAACAAATTTAGGCGGGCACGATGGCGGTACACCGCTTGGGCGGATGCTGAACAACATCGCGAGGGAGCAGAGTATGGCTCTGGTTGCAGCAGCAGGAAATGAGGCCGCCCGGGCGCACCATTATCACGGAACTGCTTATTCCGGAGAAATCCCGGACACGGTTGAGCTGCAGGTCGCAGAAAATGAGGCAGGACTTTTTATGGAGGTCTGGCCGGATTCGTCGGAGCTGGTTACAATCGCAGTGATTTCCCCTTCCGGGCAGAGAACAGAGAAATTCAATATCCGCCTGGGAGTGGAAAACCGGCTGCAGTTTGTCCTGGAAGGCACGATGCTGAGCGTAAACTTCTGGTTCAGCGCCAGCGGCAACGGAAATCAGATCATTACACTTCAGTTTTCACGTCCTGCGCCCGGACTATGGCGGATATTGGTATACAGTGTTCTTCATTATGACGGAGGCTTTCATATCTGGCTGCCGGCAGAGGATCTGATACGGGCGGACACGATATTTTTAAAACCCGACATCGATGTAACTTTAACAGATCCGTCCGCTGCCGACCATGTGATCACAGCAGGAGCGTACAATCACGTAACGGATAGTATTTACCTGCAGTCAGGACGCGGAAAAACAAGAACCTCACAGCAGCAGCCGGCGTTAGCAGCTCCGGGAACCGCAATTGACGGACCATCGAGAAGCAGTGTTTCCGGATATGAAAGCAGAACCGGAACCAGCGCCGCCGCCGCAATCACCGCCGGAGCCGCCGCCTCCGTACTAACCTGGGGAATCATCAACCGCAACCTTCCGATCATGACCGGAACAACAGTAAAATTTTTCCTCACCGTAGGAGCCGTAAGACAAAATAACCTTCCATACCCCAATAACGAATGGGGCTATGGAAAACTTAATCTGTACCGGGTATTCGAGGTACTTAGCAATCTTTAAAAAGCGTGCGTTTTTTGAATCCAGGGGGCGCAGGGCAAATTTTAGGCGATTGCTTTTGGGGGCTGCCAGAGGTACAATTTAGGATAATAAGTGGGAAGTTTCGGTAACTTAATTGCCGAGTTCACACATGAATTTATGAGGTATTTGATATATGAAGACAAATGAACAATGGTTAAAATGGGCTGTAGAATTACAAAGTTTGGCACAAGCAGGATTGTTTTATGCAAAAGATGATTTTGATACGGAAAGATATGAGCGAATCAGAGAAATTTCCGCAGAAATGATTAGTAATAAAACAGAAATTCCTTTAGAAAAGGTGAAAAATTTATTTTGTAATGAAATTGGCTACCAAACGCCCAAAATTGATACACGAGCTGCTATTTTTCAACAAGACAAAATTTTGTTGGTACATGAAAAAAATGATACATGGTCACTCCCCGGTGGATGGTGTGACGTTGATGTGTCAGTAAAGGAAAATACAATTAAGGAAGTCAAAGAAGAAGCTGGTTTAGATGTTTCTGCTGATTTGGTTATAGCTGTACAAGACAGAGAAAAACATAATTTACCTATTTATGCTTACAAGGTATGTAAGATTTTTATTCTTTGTTCGGTCACTGGCGGGAATTTTATGGAAAATATTGAAACGATTGAAAGCAAGTATTTTGGCATTAATGAATTACCACAATTAGCATTAGAAAAAAATAACGCTGAGCAGATAAAAATGTGTTTTGAGGCATATCATTCAGAAAATTGGAAAACAATAATAGATTAACTTTCAGTCACGGTGAACGCAACGGAACTAAACAATCGAACTGTCTTTCAGACAACCCGATCGTTTAGTTCCGGCGTTTTCTACGCTCCTTTTTGATTCTCTTTTTTATGTATCCGAAATTTCCGAAGCCGCAAACAATATAACCGAAAGGAAAATCGCGAAATCTGCGAGATTGTAAACAATATGACTTAGCTTTTTCGGACGGCAAAAGGAAATATAATCCGTTACAAAACCATGAACGAGATGATCATAGACGTTACTTGCGCCGCCGCCAAGCAGCAAGCCAAAAGCCAGCCGAAAGAGACGGGACGCCCCCCTTTGGCAGCTGAAAACAGCTCCAAATGACAAAAAGAGAAGAAGAATACCCGTCAAAGCAGAGACAAGACGAGGATGATTTTGAAGCAGATTCATAAACATTCCCCGATTTTTAGAAAAACACAGAACAATCCGCCCACGAAAACAGCTGCGAGGCAGACCGGTGTCCTTTCGAATCTTATGTTTACAATACTGATCTGCACCAAGTACAGAAAAAGCAGAAAAAAATAAAAGATACATTTGAAACCCTCCAACAAAACGACAGCTGCTAAATTACAGCCCGCAATCTACAGACAAAACTGCAGACTGACAGCAGCAAAAGCCGCAGCATATTGAAAACAGTATATCACACAAAGCAAAACAGGAAAATAAAAAACTGTGGAGGCTCCATTACAGTACGATCCTGTTCGGGGACGCGCTCTCGCTCGGATCGAACGCAGCGGAACTAAACTCTCGAACTGTCTTTCAGACAGCCCGATCGTTAAGTGCCGGCGTTCTCTATGGTCCCTTTCACAGGATCATACTGTAATTCCGCCGCCGTAGTTTTGCGATACTACAATAACAAACCAGGCGCCCATCTCCCCACAGCTGTTCAGTATTCCATGACAGTAAAAAATCACAAAAACCAGCAAGGTGGCTGTAATACAGGTCTGCAAGGGGCGTATTGGTGCAAAGCACCCCCTAGCCCCGGTCAGACCTGTATTACAGCCACCTTGCGTCCCTTGGACACCACTGTCCCGGAACTATCTGAACAGCCCCCACCCTCATGTACAAAAGGCCCAAAAAACGGAACAAAATTTGAAATTTTGTCATTCCCAGGTATAAAATCAAAAAATACAGTTCAAATTAGTTGATAATTTGTTTCATCCGTACTATAATCGCTAACGGTGAAATTTTTTTAGATTGATATGAAAAAAGGTCCGGGGAGGGGCCGCAGTTTATGAAAACAAATAGAGATGATGTAAGAAATGTTGCGATTATTGCTCACGTAGACCATGGTAAAACTACATTGGTTGATCAGCTTCTGCGTCAGAGCGGAATTTTCCGTGAGAATCAGGAAGTGGAAGACCGTGTAATGGATTCCAATGATCTGGAACGTGAAAGAGGAATTACAATTTTATCTAAAAATACGGCAATTAATTATAAAGGTGTAAAAATCAATGTAGTAGATACACCTGGACATGCAGATTTCGGCGGCGAGGTAGAGCGTGTTCTGAAAATGGTAGATGGCGTTATTCTGGTGGTAGATGCATTTGAGGGCGCTATGCCTCAGACAAAATTCGTTCTCCGCAAGGCGCTGGAGCTGGATCTGGCTGTTATGGTCTGCATTAATAAGATTGACCGCCCTGATGCCCGTGTGGAAGGCGTAATTGATGAAGTTCTGGATCTGTTTATTGAACTGGATGCATCTGAAGAACAGCTTGACTGTCCGTTTATCTATGCTTCTGCCAAGGGTGGATATGCAGTTCGTGATCTGGAAGATACACCGGAAGATATGTGTCCTCTGTTAGATACGATCCTGGAATATATCCCTGCACCGACAGGTGATCCCGAGGCGCCGACACAGATGCTGATCAGTACCATTGATTACAACGAATATGTGGGAAGAATCGGTGTCGGCAAGGTGGAAAACGGAAGCCTCAAGATCAACCAGGACGTCGTTCTGGTAAATGCACATGATGCAAATAAAAAGATTCGTGTAAAAGTCAGCCGTCTGTACAAATTTGATGGTCTGGGCAAAACGGAGGTGGAAAGCGCTGAAATCGGTGATATCGTAGCGGTTTCCGGTATTGCAGAGCTTCATATCGGTGATACTTTATGTGCGCCTGAAGCCCCCGATCCGATTCCTTTCCAGAAAATTTCAGAACCCACGATCGCAATGCAGTTTATCGTAAATGACAGCCCGTTTGCAGGCCAGGAGGGCAAATTTGTCACCTCCAGACATCTGCGTGAGCGTCTGTTCCGCGAACTGAACACCGACGTGAGCCTCCGTGTAGAGGAAACCGATACAACGGAATGCTTTAAGGTTTCCGGCCGCGGCGAGCTCCATCTGTCTATCCTGATTGAAAATATGCGCCGTGAGGGCTATGAATTTGCTGTCAGCAAGGCAGAGGTTCTGTACAAGGAGGATGAAAAGGGTCATCTCTTAGAGCCCATGGAGCAGGTTTATATCGATGTGGATGAAGAATTCTCCGGAAATGTAATCCAGAAGCTGAGTCAGCGAAAAGGCGAGCTGGTCGGCATGCACAGCAACGGAACCGGCGGAACACGTCTGGAATTTCTGATTCCCGCCCGCGGCCTGATCGGATATCGTGGAGAATTTATGACAGATACCAAGGGAACCGGTATTATGAATACGGTATTTGACAGCTACGGACCTTTTAAGGGCGAAATCAGCTACCGTAAGCAGGGATCCCTGATTGCCTTCGAAACCGGCGAAAGTATCACCTACGGCCTGTTTAACGCACAGGAAAGAGGCGTTTTATTTATCGGAGCAGGTGAAAAGGTTTATGCCGGAATGGTTATCGGACAGAATGGAAAGGGTGTGGACATTGAAGTAAACGTCTGCAAGAAAAAACAGCTGACCAACACACGTGCATCCGGCTCTGACGATGCACTTCATCTGGTACCGCCCAAGGTAATGAGTCTGGAACAGGCTCTGGAATTTATCGATACCGATGAACTTCTGGAAATCACACCTACCCATCTGAGAATCCGCAAGAAGATTCTGGATGCGGCTACCCGTAAAAAATTGGCGCATAATAAGAAAAACAGCTAAAACGTAATCAAAAGCATATGAGACAGAGGCAGTCTTCTGCCTTTGTCTGAAACATAACAAAGCTCCATTACAGTAATATCCTGTTCGGGGACGTGCTCTCGCTCGAATCGAATGCAGCGCAGCTATGCCCCTTTCACAGGACATTACTGTAATTTGGTCTCTGCAGTTCTGCGATACTTTACAGCTTTAACGAACACTGGAAAATCATGCGTTTACCGCGATTTCTGCCGCTTCAGCTATTGAAAAAAAACAGAAATCTATATATAATAAAAGGTATATCTGTAAAGGCAGGAAACAAGCTAACAAGCTGACAGCAGACAGACTAATTGATAGCAGATAAAC
>JAUNPP010000161.1 GCA_030536685.1 Lachnospiraceae bacterium | reverse complement strand
TGGAAAACCGAAACGGACAGTGCAGCGTTGAGCTTAATAAGCTGGTTTCATATCCGGAAGAAGACAATTCATTTTTATTGCAGACATAAAGTAAACTGAAGTCTTATAATGAACTTAATAAATTGATACAAGGAGCAATATAACCAAATGAAAAAAAAGCATTTTTATCTTGTAGGAGTAGGGGGTGTCGTTATATTGTTAATTTTTTTAATTACATATTTCAAGCCTTTATCATTTGCAGATAATGTAAGCAATAACAATCAGCTAAAAATAGTATTGAATGAGCTTGGAGTTAGAAAAGGTGAACCATATATTAATTCCGTTGACTGGCAGACTATTACTACTGAACAACATAGTGCTATTTTGGCGCTATTTGATAAATACACCTATAAAAGAACGTTCGTAACACTATTTTCGGGGAGTTCTATATCTGGTTCAGGGAATAAGACACTTTCCATCTATGTATATAATGATACTTCGTTGCTAAGCAGTCTTTTTGTGTCATCATCGGGGAAAATTACAGTCAATAAAAAAAGATACAATATGGAAAATGCAGAACAGTTTATCGAGCAAGTAGTAGAAGCTTTAAAATGATTAGAAAACTTTTATATGAATACTTTGCATGAAGCAGGCAGCCATTTTACTGCCTGCTTTTTTGGCCTGGTTTGAAATGCTTATGGGAGACTAAGAGGCAGAAAAATATTTGCGAACTAAATCATTCAGGCAAAGCTATTTCGTTATATACTTATAGGGGACACCCTAAGGAGGAAATAATCTTGACGCGTGAAGATAAGCTGATACAACAAATTGAAGAGGGAGACTCACGTGCAGTAGATGAGCTGGTGGGAATTTACTATCCGGAAATTTTGCGATACTGTCTCTGGCATGCACCGGACCGTTCTGTGGCAGAGGATGCAGCCCAGGAGACCTTTTTAAAAGCAATACGTTATTTTGACCGCTATGTCCATAGAGGAAAATTCAAAGCTTTCTTATATCAAATTGCCTCGAATACCTGTGTGGATATGCAGCGGAAGAAATACCTTACAGATGTGTCTTATGAGACATTGAATGCTGAGTTTGCATATTCGGAAAAAGGCTTTGATGAAATACATTCGGATTTAGTCTTAAAGCAGCTCATCCGCAGATTACCGGAAGAGACTCAGGAGATTGTGATACTGCGGTTTGGACAGGATTTAACGATGAGGGAGATTGCCTGGATTACCGGGCTGCCGCTCCGCACTGTCCAATCCAGGCTTCGTTCTGCTTTGAAAAACCTGAAAAAAGAATTTGAGGAAGGAGGAAACCATGAATAACAAAGATTTTGAAAACAGGCTGAAAACCACACTTCATAAGATGGAAGACCGGGAAATGACGGATGCTATGCAAAAAACAAGCTGGAATCTTAAAGTGGATTTACATCAGAAGACACAGCGTGAGAGGATTGGCTTTCAGACCTTTTTATTCATGCAGATGAAATTTGTCGGAAGGAAGGTATGGTTGTGTCAGGGACTCCTGCTTGTATTATTCTCGGTTATTTTTCTTGCCGCGGATGGTGGTTATTTATGGAAAATCCCGGCATATGCTGCAAGAATGCTCTGTTATCTGGCAATATTGATTGCAATGACAGCGCTGCCTTTAATCCATCGTTCCATACACTACAAAATGCACGAAGTGGAGACTGCTGCCCGTTTTTCAGCGGACAGGCTTCTTGCTGCGAAACTGCTGCTTATTGGGACTGGAGATATTTTTATGCTGGCCGGCATTCTGATTATTGTATCTGCCAAAACTTCCCTGCCGACAGGCAGTGTTGCTCTTTACCTGCTGTTTCCGTATTTGCTGGCAAGCAGCGGATTATTGTTTCTGTTGGGGCATTTGAAGACAGAGCGCTTTATGCCGTACAGTCTTTCGTTTTATTTTCTGCTGCTCCTGTTGATTCTTGCATTGAAGCAAATTTATCCCGGATTTTTTCAGCAGACATTATCAGGTGGCTGGATGGCTGTGTGTGCCGGATTGATGGTATTCTGCATTTATCAGATACGATATCTTGTATATCGTTCCGGATTTACAGGAGTGCAGATGAGCTAATAAAGGGAGGATATTGTAAAATGGAATTGTATGTGGAGCATATTTCAAAAGAATTTAAAGACAAAAAGGCTGTAAATGATGTTTCCCTGCGAATCACACCGGGCGTATGGGGACTGTTAGGTGCAAACGGTGCCGGCAAGACAACCCTTATGCGGATGATTGCCGGAATTATGGAGCCTACTTCCGGCAAGATAGAATATGACGGCATTCCGATAGCGAATTTAAAGGAAAAATACCGCGACATTTTCGGGTATCTGCCCCAGGAATTCGGTTTTTATCCCGAATTTACCGTAAAGGACTATCTGGAATATATGTCTGCTTTGAAAGGACTTACTGCCAAAGACAGTAAGAGGAAGATTGGTGAACTGCTGGAGCAGCTTACGTTATCGGATGTCAAAAATAAAAAGATTTCCAAATTATCCGGTGGTATGAAGCGGCGGGTTGGAATTGCCCAGGCTTTATTGAATGACCCGGAAGTGCTTATTCTGGATGAACCGACCAGCGGACTTGACCCGGCGGAGAGAGTCCGGTTCCGCAACCTGCTGTCAGAGTTTGCCCAAAACCGTATTGTTTTAATCTCCACCCATATTGTTTCAGATGTGGAATATATTGGTACACACAATGCAGTGATGAAAGATGGAAGACTGGTTGCAACGGGAACCACGGAGGAACTGGTAAAGCTGGTTAGGGGAAAAGTCTGGAGCACAGTCGTACCAACAGAGAAGCTGACAGAATATGAAAAAAAGCTTCAGGTTGTTAACTTGCGAAATGAGGATGACGGAAAGGTTTCCATCCGATACCTTGGGGAAAAACCGTTTACAGCGGATTCTGTTCCGGTAATCCCACGCCTGGAGGATTTGTATTTATGGCTGTTTCCACAGACTGTTATAAGCAGAGAGGAGGAGACTAAATAAATGTGTATATTGAAATTGGAAATGAAAAGAGTTCTAAAAACAAAAATGACAAGGGTTTTATTGGCCCTTGCGTTATTTCTGACCGGGTGGCTGGCTTATATGCCGGTTACGTTTTATGGATGTGCCTACTTTGATGAAAGCGGGAAACGAGTAGAGTTGACCGGATTTGATGCAATGGAATACATCAGAAAGCAGCAGTCTGATTTGGCAGGGGAGGCAACTCCGGAAAAAATACGAAAAGCTGTGGAGGCTTACCAGACCTGTATCAGGGAATATGAGGCGGAAGATGTTTATAGTTTACCGGAAGAAGTGTATACGGAACGAATTCTGCCTTATCAGCCATTGATTCACGGTGTCAAAGAGGCTTTTGCCGATTCGGCTACCGGAATGGCACCTTCTATTCTGGATATTAACCCAGAGGATTTAGATAACTTTTATGCTGTATGTGAAAACAGAATCTCTTCATTAATGAAGACGGAACAGCCCAAACATCCGGCTGCGCAGGAAAAAGGAACTGCACTTTATCAGAAAATAGAGAAACCTTTTGTGTTTTATCCTGTTTCCGGTACAGAGAGAATGGATTATCAGATTCTGCTGTGCTTTCTGCTCATGTTTTTCTGCGCAGCGATTACCGCACCTGTTTTCTCTTCTGATTATCAGACGGGAGCTGATGATATTCTCCGCTGCACGAAGCATGGAAGGATACGTCTTGCATGTACGAAAATTGCTGCTGCACTGATTATCTGCGGAATGATGTTCGGAATCTGTGCTTCGGCTTTTGTATTGATTTCCAATTGTATATTTGGAAGAGAATGGACACAGACATCCATTCAGATGACTTATACTATTTTGGCCTTAGCAGATATGACAATGGGGCAGTTACAGTGGACTGTTGTACTGATTGGCCTGCTTTCGGTACTTGCAACCATTAGTTTTACTCTCTGTATTTCTTCCAAATGTAAGAATACCATGATTTCTATGTGCATCGCAGTGTTGTTTGTTGTGCTTCCAATTGTTGTTTATATGTCTCTTCCAAATGAACTTGGCATCTGGATTCGCTGTATCCTTCCGGCAAGCAGTGTGGGAATACAGACCAGCATTCTTTATCAGTTAATTGACTTTCAATTTTTGAATATTGGAAAGCTTGCAATCTGGCTGCCTTATGCAATGGTGGCTTTTATGGTAATTGAAATTCCACTATTTACAGGAATGGCAATTCATTCTTATTGCAGACATAAAGTAAACTGAAGTCTTATAATGAACTCATTAAAATGAAGATATTTTACAAGCTTTTTGGAAAATGAAGTGGTAAAATATGAGGCGTTAGGAGGAAACGCACATGAAAAAAGAGACAAGAACAGTAGTTTATGACGACGAATTGCGGATAGAAGCCTATCGTTTTGAAGGAACCCGGCAGCCCTTTCCCAACCATTTCCATGAGTATTATGTGATTGGTTTTATTGAGGACGGAGAACGGTGTCTGTCTTGTAAAGGCCGGGAATACGTAATTACGAAAGGCAACATCATACTGTTTAATCCGGGCGATAATCATGGCTGTGTACAAAGTGACGGCGGTACTTTAGATTACCGGGGAATCAATATTTCCAAGACAATCATGTTGGATTTGGCAGAGGAAGTGACCGGAGAACGGACACTTCCCGGCTTTTCAGAGAATGTGATTTTTGATGAAGAGGTAAATTGCTATCTGCACCCGCTTCACGAAATGGTTATGTCCGGTTTTGACGGGCTGGGAAAAGAAGAGAATCTGCTTCTTTTGCTGACTTTGCTGTTTCAGAGGTACGGACAGCCCTTTGAAAGCTGTATTTCGGAGTGCCGGGAAGAAATTGAGAAAGCTTGTGCCTTTATGGAACAGCATTATGCCGAGCATATTTATTTAGACCAAATCTGCCGCTATGCCGGGCTTAGTAAATCTACCCTGCTCCGGGCATTTACAAAATCAAAAGGAGTGACACCATACCTTTATCTGCAAAATATCCGTATAGGGGAAGCAAAGAAACGATTGAGGCAGGGCGCAGCTCCGATTGAAGCGGCATTATCTACAGGATTTTCTGACCAAAGTCATTTTACGAATTATTTCAATAGCTTTATCGGTCTTGCACCCGGTATATACCGGGACATTTTTAAGATTGAGGCGGGAGGCAGTCATCATGGAGAATAGACAGACCACAGGGCATTTATCAGCCTTGCTTACAATTATCATTTGGGGAACAACTTTTATTTCCACTAAGATTTTATTAGTGGATTTTCTGCCGGTAGAGATTTTGTTTTTCCGTTTTATCATAGGACTGCTGATTTTGCTCCTGGTTTGTCCACACCGCTTAAAGGGAACAACACCGGGACAGGAATTTACATTTGCCGCCGCCGGTCTGTGCGGGATTTGTATGTACTACCTGTTGGAAAACATAGCACTGACGTATACACTGGCTTCCAATGTGGGTGTTATTATTTCTGTGGCTCCTTTTTTTACAGTGATTTTAACCCACCTGTTTTTCAAAGGCGAAGAAAAACTGCGTTCTGATTTTTTCATTGGTTTTGTAGTTGCTATGGCCGGGATTTTTCTGCTCAGCTTTAATGGTTCAAAACTGGAGTTAAATCCGGTGGGAGATTTCCTTGCTCTGCTGGCTGCTTTGGTATGGGCCTGTTATTCGGTGCTGACAAAGAAAATCAGTGGTTATGGTTACAATACCATTCTTACCACAAGGCGGGTGTTTTTCTACGGTATTCTGTTTATGCTCCCGACGCTGCTCCTGTTTGACTTTAAACTGGAACTGTCAAGGTTTACTGACCTTGTATGTCTGTTTAACATCGTTTATCTGGGGCTGGGTGCATCCACTCTCTGTTTCGTTACCTGGAATTTTGCAGTCAAGGTACTGGGAGCGGTTAAAACAAGCATCTATATTTACATGATTCCTGTTATTACGGTAGTAACCTCGGTATTGATTTTAAATGAAAAAATTACTGTGCCGGCAGGTATCGGAACGGTCTTAACTTTAGCAGGACTGTTCATTTCCGAAAGCAGGCTGTTTAAGAAAAAAACTCTGGCATAATTGATTTCCTGTCCCTATTTCAAGAAAACTTTAATGGAAGCTGCTGAAAAAATAAAAAAGATTTATGAAATAATTTATCAGGAA
>JAUNPP010000160.1 GCA_030536685.1 Lachnospiraceae bacterium | reverse complement strand
CTGTCTTTATACATTGTAGCCCTTGGGTTTGTTTCTGTGAAAAAGAGCAGTTAGAGTTTGTTTTCTGTGGAAAGCTGGCAGTTGGGATTTGCTTTTTACGAGAGCCAGCAGTCAGAATGAGATACAACTCCTGCAGGCTGCATTGAACCGCAGGTTCACCGAGCAGCCGGAAGGAGTTGTATCTCATTCTGACTGCGTCCCCTGGATTTTGAGGTGCAGCGCGGCCAAAACCGTTGACACTTTCATTCTGACTGCGTCCCCTGGACCCAAATTCCCCCAACTGCCAGCCATAATTATCTTCATTTCGTGAGAATGCTCACGGAATATTTTTTATTTTTCTGATAATATAAAACCATAAAGACAGGAAATTGCTGGCGGCATAAAAACTGCTAAAGAGTGAGAAAGCTGACGGCATGGAAGCTGCCAAAGCGCAGAAACTGCTTAACATAAGAAATCTGATGGTGTACAGAAAACGGAAAGGAGTATCAGATGGGATATACGATAACAAGAGAAAATATGAATACTGTTTTTTCGCTTTTAAGCGGAGCATATGATATTTTTGCACCGAAGGTATTTGAAGGAGAGGCATGTTTTTCTGATCAGGATAATATCCGTTATGGGAAGGTGACGGCTCTGGATGAGATTGAATTTGAAAAAAAGAGCGAGTATTCCTTTAAGGAGGTGCTTCTTTCGATTCAGGAAAATCTGTTTTATTTTACAGAGGATCAGGTGACGGTGCCGAAGGTTTCGGAGAAGGGGATTTTGATTTTTCTTAGAAGCTGTGATCTGCATGCGGTAAAGCGGCTGGATCAGATGTATCTGGAAAATGGACCGGAGGATTTTTATTATAAAAGGCTGCGGGAAAAGGTGAAATTTGTGCTGATGGGCTGTCGTGAGAGCTGCCAGTCGGGATTTTGTGTCAGCATGGGTACAAATCGGGCAGAAAATTATGATTTGTACCTGAAGGCAGAGAATGGAAGCGTTTTTGTGGATGTAAAGGATGAGGCGCTTGCGGCATATTTTGCGGAGGTTGAGAAGGATATCACGGAGGCTGTGCCGGATTTCGTGACCGAAAATATTGAAAAGGTAACGCTGCCGAAAAATCTGTCTGCTGAGACGAATGAAAATCCGATCTGGGAGGAGCTGGGAAGCCGCTGTATCGGCTGCGGCCGGTGCAATTTCGTTTGTCCGACCTGTACCTGCTTTACCATGCAGGATATTTACTATCAGGAAAATGCCAAAGCAGGCGAGCGCCGCCGGGTGTGGGCTTCCTGTCAGGTGGATGGTTATACGGATATGGCTGGCGGGCATTCATTCCGCAAATCTCAGGGAGAACGGATGCGTTTTAAAGTGATGCACAAAATATATGATTTTGAAAAACGTTTCGGCTATCCCATGTGCGTCGGCTGCGGACGATGCGATGATGTTTGTCCGGAATATATTTCTTACGTGAACTGTATCAATCGTCTGGCAAAGGAGGAACAGTAATATGGGAAATCGCAACGTGAACAGCAAAATGAACGGTAGAAGCAGCAATACGGACATTGGTATGAACAACAATACGGACATCGGTATGAGCAGTAATACAGCTACTGCTATGAGCGGCAATGCATATCTTCCGTTTTTATCAGAAATTAAAGAAGTGATTAAACATACGGAGATTGAATACACTTTCCGTATGGAATTTGCAGGTGAGGTAAAACCGGGTCAGTTTTTTGAGGTTTCGATTCCGAAATACGGGGAAGCTCCTATTTCAGTCAGCGGAATCGGGGAAAATACGATTGATTTAACGATTCGCCGGGTCGGAAAGGTGACAAATGAGATCTTTGAAAATTATGCGGGCGACCATCTGTACCTGAGAGGCCCCTATGGAAATGGTTTTGACGTAAAGGATTATCAGGGAAAAGAGCTGGTTATTATTGCCGGAGGAACAGGACTTTCACCCGTAAAAGGAATTGTGGATTATTTTGCAGGAAATCCCGGGGAAGCGGTAAGCACCACCCTGATTGCCGGTTTTAAATCTCCGGAAGATATATTGTTTAAGGCGGATTTTGAGGAATGGAAGCAGAAAATTCAGGTGATCCAGACCGTAGACGGAGCCGGCGAGGGCTATTCGGGCAATATTGGCCTGGTTACAAAGTATATTTCCGACCTGCCGCTGGTAAATCCTGAAAATACTGCATTTATCGTGGTCGGCCCGCCGATTATGATGAAGTTTGCGGTGGCAGAGGTATTAAAGCGCGGTATCAAAGAGGAAAATATCTGGATTTCCAATGAGCGGAAGATGTGCTGCGGTATCGGAAAATGCGGTCACTGTAAGATTGGTGAAACTTACATCTGTCTCGATGGACCGGTATTTAATTATACAGAAGGAAAAAATCTGATCGATTAGGGAGGGCGAAGCATGGCACTTGATATTAATACAAAAAAAGCAAAAAAGAATGCATACCGTATTTCCAAGGAACGAGGCATCGGCGCCTCCCGTATCCGTGTTCCCGGAGGATATCTGAAGGCTGAAATTCTGGGGATGGTACAGGAAATTTCTCAGACCTATGGAAATGGAGTGGTTCACCTGACCACCAGACAGGGCTTTGAAATCGAAGGGATTCATCTCGAGGATATGGATGCGATCAATGAAAAGCTGCAGCCGATCATTGAGGAACTGGAAATCAATCAGGTCAGCCCCAACACAGGCTATCCTTCATCCGGAACCCGCAATATATCAGCCTGTATCGGCAACAACGTATGTCCTTTTGCCAACTATAATACAGCAAAATTTGCAAAACGCATGGAAAAAGAGGTTTTTCCTAACGATCTGCATTTTAAAATTGCATTTACCGGCTGTCCCAACGACTGTGCGAAGGTAAGAATGCACGATTTCGGTATCATCGGCATGACCATGCCGCAGTATGACCCCAGCCGCTGCGTTAGCTGTGAGGCCTGCATCAAAGGCTGCAAAGGTCTCTCCGTCAACGCGCTCCGCATGGAAAACTACAAAATCGTCCGCGATACTGAAAAATGTATCGGCTGCGGCGTCTGTGTAACCAAATGTCCGACCCGCGCATGGACCAGAAGCAAAAAGAAATATTATAAGCTGACATTGATGGGCAGAACCGGTAAGAAAAATCCCCGATTAGGCGAAGATTTCCTGATCTGGGCAGACGAAGACAACATTGTAAAAATCGTACTGAACACCTACCGCTATGTAAAGGAATACATCAATCCAAAAGCCCCCGGCGGAAAAGAACACATCGGTTACATCATTGACCGGACCGGCTTCGAAGAATACAAAAAATGGGCTCTCGAAGGGGTAGAACTCCTCCCCGAAACCATCGTAAAAGAATGTATTTACTGGAGCGGCATACACTACGATAAGTAAATCTGCTGCCCGTGGAACACGGAACGGTTCTTGATGCTCTCGGATTTGTTTTCCTGCGATAAATAAACAAACCTGCTGACCGCGGGGCCTGTTCCGTATTATGGATATGATTTTTCATTAAGACGAATGTATGCATCCGTGCATAGGTTCGTCTTTTTAATGTGCGAATTATCAGCTGCATAATATAAGTCCGTTTATTCCGGCTATGCTTAGCGTTTGACACTGAATAACATAAGTCCGTTTATTCCGGCTATACTTAGCGTTTGACACTGGCAGCATACGCTTTTGGCGTTATACCTGTTTTTAGTCGAAAGGTCTTGATAAAATAACTAACATCACAAAATCCTGTGCGTTCCGATATTTCCGTAATACTCAAAGCTGACGTTTCGAGTAAAGAAATTGCCTGCGATAGCCGATATTCCGTCAGATATTCCGTGATGGTCATATTCATCATTTTTTTAAAGTAACGGCAGCATTCATTACGGCTCATCGAAACATTGCGTGCCATATCGGATAAAGAAAACTTTTCAGAATAATGTTCATGAAGATAATCCACAAGATCAAATATCTTTTTGGTGTCGTGTTTCGATGTTGTTTGCCTTTGCTCTGTTGAAAGATGCTCAAAAAGAAGAATCCAGACATCCTGCAGCAGCCGCTGTGTTTCAAGTCGTATCTGTGGCGCTTTACAATAATGATCTTTTACCCAAAATAATTTGCTGCCAAGCGTATGCACCCACTCTTCATCACCGAAAATAAAACAGGGAATATTGCTGCTTAACCAGGGGCGATAGTATGTTAAGTCATAAAAACTGCCTTGAGATCCATATAAAATTTTCGGATGAAAGATGACTGTAAAATATTTTGCAGCCAGATGATTTCTGGTTGGGCGTATAGAGTGCAGAAAACCCGGCATTATAAGAAAACCGCTGCCTGCCTCAACAGTATATACATTTTCGAGTATGTTAACATGAACCGCGCCTTCATAGACAATGCTGATTTCAATGGTAGGCTGCTTATGCCAGTTTACGAATCCTTTATAATATTCATCAAGATTATCAAGCGAAAAGAAAAAGGGAAATTCGTGGTCGTATTCGATGAGGGCATTCAATTCTGAATCAACAGGGATTTGCAGTTGCATTGTTTTTCTCCTTCCTGAGCAACACAGTTATATTTTAAGTGTTTATTATTATAGAAAACCGAAAAAATCATATGATATAGTTATATTACAATTTGCTCACCTTATCAAGTAGGCGCCAAAATGATAAACGGTGAGATTGTAGGAGATGTCATATAAAATGTTATGTAAAAGAATAGTGACATGATTCTAAAAAGCACTTAAAGAATTAAAGGTACAGGAGGATGAAAAATGAATTTATGTAATTCAGTAACTATAGATAAAAAAGAGTTTTATAGAGAATTATTTTCTCTTGCCATACCGATAGGGCTTCAAAACCTGTTGATTGCACTCATTGGAGCGACGGATGCCTTTATGCTCGGCAGACTTACACAGGATTCGGTTTCGGCGGTATCTCTTGCCAATCAGATTGTATTTATTATGAACCTGTTTGCAGGCGCTGTCGTTGGCAGCGGCGGCGTGCTCCTTGCTCAATACTGGGGGAAGGGTGATAGAACGATGGTGAAAAACCTGTTCTGTATGATCATCAAATGGGCATTTGGTATAAGTGTCGTGTTCTTTACTCTGGCATTATTTATTCCCGAAGTACTTATGAGCATCTATACAAGCGATGCGGCTCTCATTGAGATCGGTTCCTCCTATCTCCGCGCGGTGGCTCCGTCTTATCTGTTTGTTGGCATTACACAATGTTACTATGTTGTAATGAAGTTAGAGGGAAAGGCGAAAAATACCGTATATATTTCTATCTTTACCCTTATTACAGACGTGGTATTGGATATTTTCCTTATTTACGGTCTGATTGGTGATTTCAAGGGTTTCGGTGCAGACGGATCGGCATATTCCACCGTATTCGTGGAGCTTGGCGCGCTTGTCTGGTGTATTGTCGAAAGTCATAAAAAAGACAGCGTTCGTCCTGACATTAAGGGACTAACCTGGTTTTCTAAATCCATCACGAAAGATTTTATCAGGATTGCACTTCCAATGCTCGGCAGTTCGCTTGCGTGGGGGCTTGGATTTTCCATGCACTCATTTATTATGGGACATCTCGGAAACGACGCAACTGCTGCTGCATCCATTACATCGGTAGCGCAGGAGATCATTACCTGTGTGTGCAAGGGTATTTCCGCAGGCGCCGGTATCATGGTCGGTAAGCTGCTCGGCAGGAATATGTTTGAAAAGGCAAAGGAATACGGCAGACGTTTTTGGCGTGTATCCGTCGTGACGGGAATAATCCATATGTTTTTGCTTTGCGTACTCGCACCTGTCGTTACAACATTTTTTGTGCTGAGCGAAACAGCAAAGCAATATCTTATTCTGATGCTGTTATTTAGCGGTATTTATGTATTTGCATATTCAATCAATACCATTATTGTCTGCGGCGTATTTCCAGCAGGCGGCGATGCAAATTATGATGCGATCAGCGTGTTTCTGGCCTCGTGGTGCTTTGCACTTCCGCTTGCCCTTTTCGGTGCATTCGTGTTTAAACTGCCTGTTATCGTGGTATACATACTGATGTGTTCGGATGAAATTGTAAAATTACCGTGGCTGTATGGAAGATATAAAAAATACAAATGGCTTAACAATCTGACCCAGGAAGAGCCGGTATAATACAAGTCTGCCAAAGAACAGCGAAAGCCGGTATGATAC
>JAUNPP010000019.1 GCA_030536685.1 Lachnospiraceae bacterium | reverse complement strand
CACCTAACCGTTAGGGTGAAAGTGTATAGGTTTCTATACATTTTAGTTAACGGTTATATTCCATGCAGGAACGGCTGATACAGGAATTTCCGTACCTTCTTCTGGAGAACTGCTCCGGCGGCGGTGCAAGATTTGATCCTGGTATGCTGTATTACAGTCCTCAGATCTGGTGTTCTGATGATACGGATGCAATAGAAAGACTGCGGATTCAGGAGGGAACAGCGCTGATTTATCCGTTGTCTTCCATGGGAGCGCATGTCAGACCGAATGTACACAGTCATAAGATCAAAATGCAGGGCTTTTTGCCGGAAGAAACCTACAGGCTGGAAGAAACCGGAGAACTGTATACCGGAGAACAGCTGATGCAGATGGGATTTCTGGTAAAAGGAATGTACGGAGATTTTATAAGCAGATTATATCATTTTGTAATGGAGGAATAAATCCGGAAAGAGAGAAAGAATGGGACAGAGAAAAGGCATTAAACTGGAAGATATAGCGAAGGAACTGGGAATCAGTATCGTAAGCGTATCGAATGCATTAAAAGGAAAAAAAGGCGTGGGCGAGGAACTGCGCATGAAAGTGCAGCAGAAGGCGGAGGAAATGGGATATCAGGTTTCACGCGTTCCTGAAAAGAAGGAAAACCGGTGCTATCGTATCGGTGTTATTATAGCGGAACGTTACGTAAAGGAATACCCGTCCTTTTATATGGATATTTATAAGCTGGTGGCACAGGAAGCCGTAAGACGGGGAAATCTGGTTATGCTGCAGCTTGTGGATGATGAAAAAGAGATGCAGGAGAACCTTCCCGTTTTTTTCCCGGATGCGGATATTCAGGGTGTGATCGTAATTGGCGAGATGAAAGCAAAATTTATCAGAAATATGAAAAATCAGATCTGCGTACCGTTAGTCTGTATTGATTTTTATGGTATGGAGGAGGATATTGATTATATTGTGCCGGATAATTTTCACGGTTCTGCCTTTCTGACTCAGACACTTGTAGATGCAGGACATAAAGATATCGGATTTATAGGGACACCTACAGCCACGAACAGTATTATGGACCGATATATGGGATACTGTAAGGCTCTGGCAGAAAACGGGCTGTCGGAACGCAGAAAATGGCTGATTTTTGACCGGCAGGAAGATGGATATGGTTATAAGGTCGACTTTGAACTGCCGGATGAACTGCCGACAGCGTTTGTGTGTAATTGTGACAAAACAGCATATCTTTTGATCGCGAAGCTGAAAGAAAAAGATCTCGCAGTGCCGGAAGATATTTCTGTTGTCGGATTTGATAATTCTTATCCGGAAAGAGGCGAGAAAAAGAAATTAGTCACATATGAGGTAGATACCAATGCGATGGCGCAAATCGGTGTGAATACGCTTTTGAAACGGATGGAGGGGAAAGGGAATCCCGAGAAAATCCGAATTGTAGAAAGCCGGATCATCGAGGGCGATACCGTGGAAGAGCTGAGGAGGTAAAAAAGTGGCGGAAACAGTAAAATTAAAAGATATCGCACAGCGGATGGACATCAGTGTCGTAACCGTATCCAATGCTTTGTCCGGAAAAAAGGGTGTCAGCGATTCCGTCAGAGAGGAGATTCTGGCGGTGGCGGAAGAAATGGGATATGACCTTTCAAAATACGAAAAAAGAGAAAAGGAGCATATTAAAATCGCCGTTATCGTATCTGAAAAATATCTGGGAATCGGCACCTCATTTTACTGGGCAATGTATCAGCAGGTGACTTATGCGGTTTCCAGAAAGCAGGGATACACCATGTTTGAAATTATTCCTAAAAATGTTAACAATCGCCGCGAGCTGCCAAGGGTCATACAGGAGGAGCCGATCGACGGAATTATCATAATCGGCAGAGTGGATTATAAATATATGGAGAGGATACTGGCGGCTGCGAAAGTTCCGGTGGTTCTCCTTGATTTTTACAAAGAAGGACTTGCATGTGATGCGGTTTTGTCCAGCAATTATATTGGAATGTATAAGGTGACACGTTATCTGCTGGAACGGGGACATCGTGATATTGCCTTTGTTGGTTCCAGAGCGGCAACGGAAAATATTAATGACCGTTATTACGGATTTCGCAAGGCAATGGAGGAATGGAAGCAGCCGGTGAAGCCGGAATGGATCCTTGAGGATCGAAATATAGAAAATGGTGATATGAAGGCTGAACTTCCGGAAAAAATGCCTACGGCCTTTGTGTGCAGCAGTGATCTAACTGCCGGAGTTATTTATGATAAGTTAAAATCTCTGGGCTATCGGGTACCGGAGGATATTTCCATTGTAGGGTATGATAATTATCTTTACGGCCACCCGTTTGCACAGAAGCTGACGACCTACAATGTGGATATGGAAAAAATGGCAGGAACTGCCGTTCACATTCTGCTGAATAAAATCAGAAAAAAAGGAAGACGCCGGGGAGTACGCTATATTGACAGCGGAGTGATAGAAAGAAGCAGCGTCAGAAATTTGAATATCTGATAGTCTGTCTGGAAAGGCTGCAGCATCAAAGCTTAAGGAAAAAATGCATATGTAAAAAGAGAGCATCTATCATATCACATTGGTAGATGCTTTTTATGATGTCTTCTATTAAACAGTTAAAAAATAAATAGGGTCGATTGGAAACTATATTTAAGTTAAATTAAATTAATTTAATAAAACGAAGGAGGGGCGAAAAAAGAAATGAATCTTAAAACAATTAAATTTAAAAACGTTTAATTAAATTTAAATTAAGTGACTAAAAAATAATTAAGCACAAAATATGAAAGCAAGAACCTTGCTTATAGTACAAAATACACAAAAAATAGGACAAAAATCAAAACACAAACTGGATAATTAGGAAAAAAGATAAAAAACTATTGATTATTTTTGGATGCTATGATAGACTTAAAACAACTTAAATATAAACTTAATATAAAGGAGAGTAAAATGAAAAGCAAAGTTTTTAAACGCATTATGGCAGCAGGATTTTCAGCAGTGATGGCTTTATCACTTGTAGCCTGCGGCGGTGGTTCCGGCAAAGATGAAGGTACCAAGAAGACTGAGGTTGATGTGAAGTATTCAGACATCAAGGTTGGTGAAGATTACACTGATATCAAAGCTGATCTGAAGTTCCTGACACACAAGACCGATATGGTGGATACCAAGTTTAAAGAGTATATTGCGGAATTCCAGAAGCTGTATCCGAATGTTAACATCGAATACGAAGGAATTACCAATTACGCAACAGACATTACAACACGTCTGACTACAGGAGACTGGGGCGATATCTGTATGGTTCCCACTTCAGTAGATAAGAATGAGCTGAGCAACTACTTTGTGAACTTCGGCAAACAGGAGGTTCTGGCTGAGACATACGAAAGCAATATGCTGAACAACTTTGCATATGAAGGAAATATTTACGGTATTCCTTCTATGGCGAACGTACAGGGCGTTGTTTACAACAAAGCGGTATTTGACAAAGCAGGTATTAAAGAGCTTCCCAAGACACCCGATGAATTTATTGCAGATTTAAAGGCAATTAAAGAGAAAACAGAAGCGGTTCCTATGTATACAAACTTCGCAGCAGGCTGGACGATGACTGCGTGGGATGCTTACACAGATATAGGATCAACAGGCGATCCTGACTTCGCAATCAACGGAATGTGTAAAGGAAAAGATCCTTTCGCAGACCGCGGAGACGGCACAGGCCCTTACGCAGTATATAACACCTTATACCAGGCTGTAAAAGAAGGACTGATTGAAGAAGACCCCACCACAACAGACTGGGAAGGCAGCAAGGGTATGATGAACCGCGGCGAAATCGGATGTATGGCACTTGGCTCATGGGCGATTACACAGATTCAGGCAGCAGGCGACAATGCGGATGATATCGGATACATGGCATTCCCTATTTCTGTAAATGGAAAACAGTATGCGGCAGCAGGCCCTGACTACTGCTACGGTATCAATTGCAACAGCAAGGGAGATCAGCAGATTGCAGCTATGTGCTACGTAAAATGGCTGGTTGAAAAATCAGGTTTCGCACAGAGCGAAGGCGGACTTTCTATCGTAAAGAACGATGAAGTACCGGATGCGCTGAAATCTCTTGACGGCGTAGAACTGATCGTAGGAAATCCTGCTCCTGAAGGTGAAGAAAACCTGTTCAACGATATCAACAATGATTCTGAACTTGGCATTAACGTGTCCGGCTCAATTCCGATTCAGATTGTAGAAGAAACTGTCAGCGGCGGCATGACATTTGAAGATATGGTAAAAGAATGGAACGAAAAATGGACAGCAGCCCAGGAATCTAACGATATTACACTGAAATAGTGAAGGTGTATTTTGAGAGGCAGGGGTGAGATATCCCCTGCTTTTTATGCAATGATATCAGGGAGCAAAAGGCATTTGATCCGGGAGCAATTCGCAGGATCAAACCGGGAACAGGATAGCTTTTGATCCTGATGTCATGTAATAGGAAGAAAGGAGAGTATTATGGACCAGAAGAAAAAATCAGGCTTTGCAGGCTTTGTAGAGTGGATTCAATCCGGAAAAGTGAATCGCAGACTGGTTATTTTCACATTTATGTTTGTGCCCGTTACTTTATTGATTGTTTTTACCTACATTCCGTTTGGAAAAATGGTTGAGTTCAGCTTCTATGATATGAAATATATCGGAGAACGTGAATTTGTCGGTCTGGAAAATTATCTGGATGTATTTACCAGAAAAGATTGTTTTCAGGCATTGAAGCTTAGCTTGTACTATATCGTAGCGTCATTTGTTCAGCTTGGACTTGCCTTGTATTTTGCTTCTATTCTGAGCTTTAAAACAAAGGGCGGCGGAGTTTTCAAGGGCTTTATGTTCTTCCCTTATCTGGTATGTGGTATTGCCGTAGGTTTTATTTTCAAATTTTTCTATACAAGAGGCTTCGTTCTCGATACCGTGCTTCAGTGGTGCGGTTTTGAGCTGGAACAGCTTCCCTACTGGCTGAAGGATACCAGCATCAACAATATATCAGTTGCGGCGACCTCAGTATGGAGATATATGGGGCAGGCAATGGTACTGTTTATCGGCGCGATCATGTCAGTTGATTCTTCCCTTTACGAAGCGGCGGCAATCGACGGCGCAAACGGCTGGCAGAAATTCAAATACATTATTTTCCCGAGCATTAAGACAATTATCGTATTGAATATGATCTTATCCATTACCGGTTCACTGAGCGTATTCGAACCTCCTTACGTTATCACGGGCGGTAACTTCGGAACAGCGACCTATTTTGTAATGATGGATAAACTGGCGCATGAGAGTCAGAAGGTTGGTCTTGCATCTGCAATGGCAGTGGTACTGCTGATTCTTATCATTATTGCAACTATGATCCAGAAATTCCTGGAAAGATATTTCTTTGGCGTTGGTGATCAGGAAGCGATTCGCACAGTTCGTAAGAGAAATAAACGTCTGGCAGCAGAAGGAAAGCTGTCGCAGACAACAGCTAACGGAGGTGTTCGGTGATGTCAAATTCAACTGCAAAAATCAAAAAGACCGTATGGTCAGTTGTAAAATATGTATCTCTGTTTTTAGGCGCCTTTATTTCTGTTTTACCGGTTGTCGTATGCGTCATTACAGCATTTAAATCACCGGAAGAATATCGATCAACCAATGTTATGACGCTTCCCGAAAGCTGGACTTATCTGGAAAACTTTATTCAGGCATGGCAGCAGGCAAACATGGGTCTTGCTTTCAGAAACTCACTGATTATTCTGGTGTTTGTTCTCTGCGGTTCTATTATGACCGGTTCTATGATTGCATATGTGCTGAACCGTTTTAAGTTTCCCGGAAACGGACTCGTCCGCAACCTGTTTCTGTTTGCATCACTGCTTCCCGGTATTGCAATGCAGGTTTCCGTTTACCAGATCATGTACAGTCTGGGCTGGATCAACTTCTTACCCGGTTATATCATCATGATGTGCGGTACAGATATTATTTCAATTTACATTTTTATTCAGTTTTTTGAAAATATACCTACATCTCTGGATGAATCCGCGATTATGGATGGATGTACTTATTTCGGCGTATTCTTCCGAATCCTTCTGCCGCTGTTAAAGCCGGCGATTGTAACGGTTATGATCCTGAAGGGCGTAGGCGTATACAACGAATACTATACTGCAAACCTTTATCTGCAGAATAAAAATTTATATGTAACAGTAGCAACATCACTGTTCAAATTTACCGGCCCTCTGGGAAATCAGTACAATTATATCTGTGCAGGCGTAATTATCACAATGATTCCCGCACTGCTGATCTTCATTCTCTGTCAGAAACAGATTTACAGCGGTCTGACACAGGGAGCTGTAAAGGGCTAAGTTTTCACTACGGCAGTCCGGCGGTACTACCGGGCTGCTTCATAAAACATTATTTTGGAGGAAATCGAAATGAGCGATGTAAAGATTATTGGTGCAAATGTACCGAACGTACCCTGGCAGGACAGACCTGCTGACAATAAGACCGGACTTCCGGTATGGAGATACAGTGAAAATCCAATTATCGGACGTAATCCTGCAAAAGGCGTTGCAAGAATCTTCAACAGCGCCGTAATGCCTTATGAAGACGGATTTATCGGTGTATTCCGCGGCGAACAGACAAACGGAATCCCTTATATTTATCTCGGAAGAAGCAAGGATGCCATTCACTGGGATTTTGAAAGCAATAAAATTGCGTTCAAGGATGAAGAAGGTAACGATTTTATGCCGCAGTACGCATATGATCCCAGACTCGTTAAGGTAGAGGATACCTACTATGTAATCTGGTGCCAGGATTTCTATGGAGCATCCATCGGCGTTGCAAAAACACAGGATTTTAAGACATTTACCAGAATTGAAAATCCGTTCCTTCCTTTTAACAGAAATGCGGTTCTGTTTCCCAGAAAGGTAAACGGCAAATTTATGATGCTGTCCCGTCCAAGCGACAGCGGACATACTCCCTTCGGCGATATTTTCCTTTCCGAAAGCGCAGATATGGAATACTGGGGAAGACACCGTCATGTAATGGGCAAAGGAAAAGAATGGTGGCAGAATTTGAAAATCGGCGGCGGCGCAGCTCCGATTGAAACAAGCGAAGGCTGGCTTCTGTTCTACCATGGCGTAACAGGAACCTGCAACGGCTATGTGTACAGCATCGGCGGTGCAATTCTGGATATCGACAATCCTTCCGTTGTAAAATACCGCTGCGATACTTTCCTTCTGACTCCCGAAGAATGGTATGAAGAACGCGGATTTGTACCGAACGTTACCTTCCCCTGCGCAACGATTCATGATGCGGAAAGCGGAAAGATCGCAATCTACTATGGTGCGGCAGATACCTATGTGGGACTGGCATTTACCACAGCGGATGAAGTGATTTCTTATATTAAAGAGCACAGCGTTGTAACGGCAGAAGATACCGAGATCGGTATCCGATAAGAAAACCGGAGGAAAAAATGTTTGCTGCTGAAATAGAAAAACATTTGACAAAAGATTTGATTCCCTTCTGGCAGAATCTGAAAGATGAACAGTATGGAGGATTTTACGGCTACATGGATTACGACCTGCAGCTTGATAAAAAAGCTGTGAAGGGTTGTATCCTGAACAGCAGAATCCTCTGGTTCTTCTCGAATGCTTATATGCTTCTGAAGGATGAAAGACTGCTTGCAGATGCCGGACATGCCTTTCTTTTTCTGAAGGAGCATTGTATGGACAGAGAGTGCGGCGGAGTCTACTGGTCGCTGACTTATGACGGAAAACCGGAGGATACCACAAAGCATACGTACAACCAGGCGTTTGCCATTTACGCGCTGTCTTCCTATTATGATGCTTCAAAGGATGAAGAAGCGCTTGCCATGGCAAAGGAGCTTTACCAGATCATTGAAACAAAATGCAAAGATGAATATGGATATCTGGAAGCGTTTAACCGTCGTTTTGAGCCGGAAGAAAATGATAAATTATCAGAAAACGGCGTAATTGCCGAGAAAACAATGAATACCTTGCTTCACGTGTTTGAGGCTTACACGGAATTATACCGCGTGACACATGAGAAATGTGTCGCAGATCAGCTCCGTTTTATGATGGATATCATTGCGGACCGGGTTTACAATAAGGAAATCGGACGTCAGGAGGTATTCTTTGACAGAACATGGAATACGCTGATCGACCTGTATTCCTACGGACACGATATTGAAACCGCATGGCTTGCCGACAGAGGACTGGAAGTGCTGAACGATCCATTTTATACAGAAAAGTTGTCTCCGATTACGAAGACGATTACGAAAAATATCTATGACAGAGCTTATATGGACCATTCTCTTGTCAACGAAGCGGAAAATGGCATTGTAGATACGACCCGCGTCTGGTGGGTACAGGCGGAGGCTGTTGTAGGCTTTGTAAATGGATATCAGAAATCAGGCCAAAAAGAATATCTGGAAGCGGCAGAGGATATCTGGAATTACATTAAAACCTGTCTGATTGATGAAAGAAACGGCTCAGAATGGTTCTGGGCAGTGGACAAGGACAGAAAACCGCTTGAAAAACCGATTGTGGAACCGTGGAAATGCCCGTACCACAATGGAAGAATGTGCTTTGAAGTGATCAGGAGGATAAAACATGCTTCATAAACAGTATTATGTGGAACAGGCAAAGGTGGACAAACTGATTGCCCGCAAAAACCGGAAAACGGATTATTATAACGGAATTTACGACAGATATGAATCTCCCGTACTGACAAGAGAGTTTGCGCCGGTACACTGGAGATATGATCTGAATGAGGAAACCAATCCTTACTTTATGGAGCGTCTTGGCATCAATGCAGTAATGAACTCCGGCGCCGTTTTCCTTAATGGAAAATATTACCTGGTAGTCCGCGTTGAGGGAAATGACCGCAAATCCTTCTTTGCAGTGGCAGAAAGCGACAGCGGTATCGACGGCTTCCATTTCTGGGATTATCCTGTGGTGCTGCCCGATACCTGCCCTGAAGAAACCAATGTATACGATATGCGTCTGACAAAGCATGAGGACGGCTGGATCTACGGTGTGTTCTGCTCCGAAAGCAAGGATACCACAACCTCCGATCTTTCCGCAGCGGTCGCTGAGGCAGGCATTGTACGTACAAAGGACTTAAAGACATGGGAACGCCTTGACAACCTGAAAACGCTGCGCTCTCCCCAGCAGAGAAACGTTGTGCTTCATCCTGAATTTGTAGATGGAAAATACGCTTTCTACACAAGACCGATGGATGGTTTCATTGAAACCGGAAGCGGCGGCGGAATCGGATTCGGGCTGTGCGAAGATATCGAACACGCAGTAATCGATGAAGAAAAGATTATCAGCAAACGTGTCTACCATACTCTTACAGAGTCCAAAAACGGCGCAGGCGCTGTTCCGATCAAAGGAAAGAAATGCTGGATCAATATCGCTCACGGCGTGCGCAACACAGCGGCAGGACTTCGCTACGTTCTCTATGTATTCGGAACGGACTTAAACGACCCCTCCAGGGTCATTGCAGAGCCCTCCGGCGTGTTCCTGGTACCGTTCGGCGGTGAAAGAGTGGGAGACGTTTCCAATGTAGTATTCACAAACGGCGCAATTGCAAGAGAAAACGGAGATATCTACATCTACTACGCTTCCTGCGATACCAGAATGCATGTAGCAACCACAAGCGTGGACAAGCTGGAAGACTACCTTTTCTCCACACCCGAAGACCCCCATCGTTCTGCGGACTGTGTAAAACAGAGATGTGAGCTGATTAAAAAGAACCTGGAACTTCTTCAGAAATAAGAAACGTTGTCATACTGTTCACACCTGTGCAGAGTATCTGCTGCTTCGGACAGGAGAAGGTGTGTATAAACAGAGAAAAAAGACAGCCCCTTTACCGTCCGGGGGCAGCTGGTTTGGTATCGGGTAAAGAATGACCTTGGCATTCGTTACCCGGGCACCGGCATCAGCACAGACATCAAGAACTCCCGAACACTGCAAAGATATAAAGACCTGTAGAAAACTGTAAAGCAATACAAAACTGCAAAGTAATATAGAAATCAGAGGAGGGACTGAGATTTGATAAAAAAATGGTTAGAGGATATCAGAGTAAAAACTGCGGATATGAACAGGCAGGAAACATGCGCTTATATTATTACGTATTACTGGTATCACATTTTGATATCTGTTTCGGTCATTGCTCTGATTTTTATGTTTGCAGCACATTATATTGGAAATAAGGAAACGTTATTTACCTGCGTGATGGTAAATCAGGCGGAGAATACGGAGCGGGATGAGCTGCTGAAGGAGACCTTTTCTGAAAAAAGCGGTCTGCCGCAGGATCAGATTGTAGTAGATTCCGGTTATATGTTTTCTTTCGGGGACGTCAGGTTTTCGGAGGTCAATGAAAGCTCCTATGAGAAATTTTTCCTGCAGTGGAGAAATCAGGAACTGGATGCGGTGATCCTTTCAGAAAGCTTTTATCAGCACTGTAAGGAAATGGGCGGCAGATTCAGGAATCTTCAGGAAATGGATACAGAGGGATTGGAGTGTTATACAGATGACGGACAAAAGACAGCGATTTTTCTTGGAAAGGACAGCTTTTCAGAAAAGGCGCTGGGTGACAGCGATGAAAAGCTGCTGCTAGCTTTTCCGTCAAGCGGGAAGCATGAGGAAGAATGTCAGACATTTATTGACTATTTAAAAGCCGTAAAGGCAGGAGAGATTGGAGGAATGAGCTTTGAAAAAATTATCAATTGATAATCCGTTTTTTAACTTTATGGGAAATCTGGGAGACTGGATGATTCTGAATGTATTGTTTGTAATCACATCACTTCCAATCGTTACCATCGGAATGTCGCTCACGGCTTTATATCAGGTTACTCTCAGAAGAACACGGGGGGAAAGCGTCTACGTGGTCAGAGAGTATATTCAGGCCTGCAGGGAGGAATGGAAAAAGAGCACAAAGGTATGGCTTGTCCTTCTGGCGACAGGGTTTCTTCTCCTGTTTGATATTTTATATACGCTAAATTTATGGCCTGCTCTGAGTATGGGAATCGGCGTGCTGCTTGCAATATGGTGCTTTCTTTTTACCTATGCATTTCCGCTGCAGGCACAATTTGACAATACTGTAAAGGATACCTTAAAAAATGCTTTGCTGCTGTCCGTGCAGCAGCTTCCTTTCACAATCCTGATGATTGCTCTGAATGCGATACCGATCATCTGTATTGCAGGGGGAGCATATGTAACGATGATGGCGATGCCGGTTTATCTTGTAATCGGATTTTCACTGACCGCCAGAGTAAACAGCATTTTTTTAACAAAAATATTTAATGGAATGAAGAGGAGAATATGTTATGAAGATTCAGCCCAATCATGAAAAACTTCTGTACAGCGGAAGAATTGACTGGACAAATCCGGTGGAGCCGGTGTGGGTATTTCCCTGTACTTCGGTAAAGCTTAGGTTTACCGGAAATGAAATGAAGGTTTTGGTGAAAAATAATCATGCTTACTGGGACAATTTCCTTGGCTGTATTCTGGATGGAGAGCAGTCTAAGCTTCCGGTTAACGAAAGCGGAATTACGGTTCTTGAAATCCCGGTAACATCAACAGAAAACAAGGAACATGAGCTTTTGCTGTTCAAACGTCAGGATTCATGTCACGAGCTGACTGTTCTGGGATTTGAAATTGCAGATGGAGAGACGCTTCTGGAGCCGGGAAAGAAACCGGGAAGAAGAATCGAGGTCTACGGAGATTCCGTATCGGCAGGAGAAGTATCGGAGGCCGTTGCATATACGGGTAAAGAAGATCCACAGCACAACGGAGAGTATTCCAACAGCTGGTATTCTTATTCCTGGATGACAGCCAGAAAGCTGGATGCCGAAATCCATGACATTGCGCAGGGAGGCATTGCGCTGATGAACAATACAGGTTGGTTTTACGAGCCAAATGCGATCGGTATGGAATATGCATGGAACAAAATTCATTATAATCCCCAGTTTGGCGAAGCAACAGAATGGGATTTTGCTCAATATACGCCGCAGGTCGTAATAGTTGCAATCGGTCAGAATGACAGTCACCCGGATGACTATATGAAAGAGGATTACAACGGCGAAAGAGCTCTTCTGTGGAGAAATCATTATAAAGCATTTCTGGAAACGCTGCGCAGACAGTACCCCGATGCGCACATTGTCTGCTGCACGACGCTGCTAGGCCATGATGAAGCATGGGATCGTTCGATTGGAGAAGCGGTAACGGAAATGGCAGATAAAAAGATAACGCAGTGTCGATTTAAACGAAACGGAAAAGGCACACCCGGTCATCTGCGTATAGCGGAAGCAGAGGAAATGGCAGAGGAGCTTTCCGCTTATATTGAAAATCTTCCGATAGAAGGGTGGGAATAGAGAATGGAAAAGAGCAATCTTTCAAGACTGAAAAACTGTATGTACAGAGCGATGAGAGGAGAGGAGCTTACGATCGGCTTCCTCGGAGGCTCCATTACGCAGGGAAGTCTGGCGACAAAGCCCGAAAATACATATGCATACCGCGTATTTTCATGGTGGGTAAAGACATTTCCGCAGGCGGAATTTCATTATGTAAACGGCGGTATCGGGGGAACAACCTCCCATTACGGAGCAGCCCGCGCGGTAAACGATGTGCTGATGTATCAGCCTGATTTTGTAGCGGTCGATTTCAGCGTGAATGATGAACCCGACACGTTTTTTCAGGAAACATACGAAGGCGTTATCCGTAAACTGCTCTGCTGGCAGTCCGCTCCGGCAGTACTGCTGCTGAACAATGTGTATTATGACACAGGAATGAACGCGCAGGAATATCACAATGCAGTCGGCGACTGGTACCGTGTTCCCCATGTCAGCATTAAGGACACCGTTTATCAGAGAATGAAAAACGGAGAATATACAAGAAATGAGCTGACGCAGGACGGGCTTCATCCGAATGATAAAGGACACGGACTTCTGGCAGATGAAATCATTGCCTTTCTTGAAGGCGTGAAGGAAAATCTGCATGTAAAAGAAGAAGATATTACAATGCCGGAGCCGATGACTTCAAATGCCTATGAAAATGCTGTAAGGCTGACGATACAGAACTGTACGCCGGAGCTTTTTGGCTTCCACGCAGACGCAGAGGAGAAAATGGGGCATCTCGATCATTTTAAAAATGGCTGGATCGGAAAAAAAGCAGGTGAGAGCATTGTTTTTGAAGTAACTGCCTCCTGTATTGCCGTTCAGTACAGAAAAACAATCAGAAAACCGGCACTTCGCGCAAAGCTGACCCTTGATGGCGATGCATCAAAGGCTGTTTTGTTAGACGGAAATTTTGACGAGGACTGGGGCGACTGCCTGTATCTGGAGCCGGTGCTTCACCATGGAACGAAAACAAAACATACGGTAGAAATTGAAATTTTACCGGATAAAATGAAAGCAGCAGAGGCGTTAACACCGTTTTATCTGATGTCTCTGATAATTGCGTAGAAGGAGGACTACTATGAACGCAAAAGAAACTTATGAATTCTGGCTGAATGATCCCTATTTTGACGAGGAGACAAAAACAGAGCTTCGTGCCATCGCAGATGACGCGCAGGAGATTGAAGAGCGTTTTTACCGTGATCTGGAATTTGGTACAGGCGGCCTCAGAGGAATTATCGGCGCAGGAACAAATCGCATGAACATTTATACGGTTCGCAAGGCGACTCAGGGACTTGCAAACTTTATTGTAAAAGAAAATGCACAGGAAAAGGGTGTTGCAATCGCATACGATTCCCGTAATATGTCGCCTGAATTTGCAAAAGAAGCGGCGCTCTGCCTTGCTGCAAATGGAATCAAAGCGTATATTTTCCCCTCTCTGCGCCCGACTCCGATGCTGTCCTTTGCGCTCAGAGAGCTTGGCTGTACAGCGGGTATCGTAGTAACCGCAAGTCACAATCCGCCGGAATATAACGGTTATAAGGTATACTGGGAAGACGGCGCTCAGATTACCTGGCCCAAAGATAAAGAAATCATCGGAGAAGTAAATGCTATTACAGATTACAACACTGTAAAAACCACAACAGAAGAAGCGGCTGCAGCAAAAGGGTTATATGAAGTGATTGGAGCGGATATGGATGATAAATACATGGAAGCTTTAAAGAAACTTGTTCTGCATCCTGAAATAATCAAAGAAGAAGCAGAAAATCTGAAAATTGTATACACTCCTCTTCACGGAACGGGAAATCTTCCTGTAAGAAGAGTGCTGAAGGAGCTTGGATTTACTCAGGTCTATGTGGTAAAAGAACAGGAACTGCCGAATGGCGATTTCCCCACGGTTTCCTATCCCAATCCCGAGGATAAAAATGCCTTTGCTCTGGCGCTGAAACTTGCAAAAGAGACAGATGCGGACATCGTTCTGGCAACTGACCCGGATGCAGACCGCCTCGGTGTGTATGCAAAGGATGCCAAAAGCGGAGAATACATGAGTTTTACCGGAAATATGTCGGGAATGCTGATTCTTGAGTATATTTTGAATCAGAAGAAGGCGATGGGAATACTTCCGGATAATGGGGCTGTTGTAACGACCATTGTATCCGGCAAAATGTCCCGCGAGATTACAAAAGCCTACCATGTTGATCTGATTGAAACTCTGACGGGCTTCAAATATATTGGCGAGCAGATTAAATTCTTTGAACAGAACAAAAATCATGAATATCTTTTCGGCTACGAAGAAAGCTATGGCTGTCTGGCAGGAACCCATGCGAGAGATAAGGACGCTGTTGTAGCGGTAATGGCGCTTTGCGAAGTAGCTGCATGGTGCAAACATCAGGGAATCACTCTCTGCGATCAGATGAGAAACCTGTTTGAAACCTATGGTTATTATAAAGAAGGTCTTTGCACCGTTACCCTGAAAGGTCAGGATGGAGCGAAAAAGATTGCTGCCATGATGGAAAAAATCCGTAATGACGTTCCGAAAGCGATTGGCGGTCTTACCGTGACACAGTTCAGAGACTACAGAGAAGATGTGCTGGTTGACTGTGCAAGCGGCACACGTACCACCACAGGACTTCCGACCTCCAACGTACTTTATTTTGAACTCGAAGACGCTGCATGGTGCTGTATCCGTCCCTCCGGAACAGAGCCCAAGATTAAATTCTACATCGGTGTAAGAGGCGCGAATGAAGCAGATGCCTGCAAAAAACTGGAAACTCTTACAAAAGCTGTAGAGGTAATGGCAGATTAGAAAATAAGGCAGTTGAAGTGTTACGGAATGTAGAGTGAACTGTTACTGAATGAACTCTGTTACGGAATGAACTGACGGCCTTCGACCGGGAAATGAGCCTGGCGAAGGCCGGTACGGCATTCCATTAAAAAAACGATTTACAAGGAGGACGAATATGGGATTTCGAGAGGATTTCGTATGGGGAGCTGCAACCAGCGCATATCAGATAGAAGGGGCTGCAAAGGAAGGCGGAAAAGGAAAGCATATCTGGGATGTGTATACCGCAGAACCCGGTCATATATATGAAAATCATACCGGCGAAATCGCGTGCGATCACTATCACCGATTCCGTGAGGACGTCCGCAGCATGAAGGAAATGGGCTTAAAGGGCTATCGCTTTTCTATCGACTGGTCAAGAGTGCTCCCCGAAGGCTTCGGAAAAGTCAATGAGGAGGGTATTGCATTTTACAGCCAGCTGATCGATGCTTTGCTTGAAAATGGAATTGAACCCTATATTACGCTGTATCACTGGGAGCTGCCTTATGAGCTGTATAAGCGGGGCGGCTGGATGAATCCTGAGATTGTGGAATGGTTTGGCGCTTATGCCCGTCTTATAGCGGAACGTTTCAGCGACCGGGTAAGCCATTTCTTTACCCTGAATGAGCCTCAGTGTTTTGTAGGCCTTGGATTTTTAACCGGAGAACATGCGCCGGGACTGAAATGTCCGATCCAGGATACATTTGAAATGGCTCATAATGCCCTGAAAGCGCATGGACGCGCGGTACAGATGCTGCGCCAGTACGGAAAACAGCCTCTGACCATCGGTTACGCTCCGACTTCCTCCATTTCCTATCCGGAAACCGATAAACCCGAGGATATCGAGGCAGCAAGACAGTCCTTCTTCGGAATGCAGGAGGATGACAGAAACTGGACATGGAATGTATCGTGGTGGTCAGATCCCGTACTTCTGGGACATTATCCCGAGGAAGGTCTGAAACGCTATGAGGCATATCTCCCGAAAATCACCGAAGCAGATATGAAGCTCATTTCCGAGCCAATCGACGTATACGGACAGAATATCTATAACGGAAAATGCGTCCGTATGGGAGCCGACGGAAAGCCTGAAACAGTAAAACGCTGCGAAGGCTTCCCCAAGACGGCAATTCAGTGGCCTGTAACGCCTGAGTGTCTGTACTGGGGCCCGAGATTTCTGTACGAGAGATATAAAAAGCCAATCTATATCACGGAAAATGGATTATCCTGTCATGATACGATTTCTCTGGATGGAAAGGTACACGACCCGAACCGGATTGATTTTCTGGCAAGATATCTGACGGAACTGAAAAAAGCAGCAGATGAAATCGATCTGCGAGGCTATTTTCAGTGGTCCTTAATGGACAATTTTGAGTGGGCAATGGGATATTCTGATCGTTTTGGCCTGATTTTTGTGGATTACCGTACACAGGAGAGAATCTGGAAGGACTCCGCATACTGGTACAGGGATCTGATCAGGAACAATGGGGCCGATCTGTAAAAAAGAGAAGTAAAGTAACAGAGCTAATCTGTAAAAAAGAGAAATAAAGTAACAGAGAAAAGAAATGGCAGGAGAACAGATATGGGAATTTTAAAATTAAAGCCAAGCTGTAAGGATTATCTCTGGGGCGGACATCGCCTGGTGGAAGAATATGGCAAGGAATATGATGGCGAGGTACTGGCGGAGACATGGGAGCTTTCCTGTCATCCCGACGGCCCCTCTGTGATTACAAACGGTGTGAATGCAGGGAAAACTCTGCAGCAATACATAGAAGAACAGGGAAAGGAGGTGCTGGGAACCCATTGCAGAAGATTTCGTGATTTTCCGATCCTGACAAAATTTATTGATGCCAGAGACAATCTTTCCATTCAGGTGCATCCGAATAACCGCTATGCCCTGAAAAATGAAGGACAGTATGGAAAAACCGAGATGTGGTATGTGATGGATGCGGGTGAAAATGCTTTCTTATATTATGGCTTTAAAAAGGAAATCAGCAAGGAAGAATTTGAAAAGCGCATCCAGGACGACACACTTCTTGAGGTGCTGAACGCAGTGCCGGTACAAAAGGGCGATGTGCTTTTTATTGAATCCGGTACGATTCATGCAATCGGAAAAAATATCCTGATTGCGGAAATTCAGCAAAATTCCAATGTCACTTATCGCGTATATGATTACGGAAGAGTCGGAAAAGACGGAAAGAAAAGAGACCTTCATATTGAAAAAGCGCTTGCTGTGACCAACCGGGTTCCGATCGTGAAAGACAAGAGCAGCTATCCGCATATAGCAGACTGTGATTATTTTACGGTTGACAAGCTGAACCTTGACGGCAGAGTAATGAAAAAAATGGAAGGAACGGTTTCGGATGAATCATTTGCCAGTATTTTAATGCTTGATGGAGCAGGTACAATTTCCTGCCAGGGCGAGGCGCTGGAATACAAAAAGGGCGACAGCTTTTTCCTTTCTGCAGGCAGCGGAAGCTATCAGATTGAAGGCTCCTGCGATGCACTGATTACGACTATCCGTGAAAAATCCGCACCTGTCCGCATCGGTGTAGATATCGGAAGCGGCGAGATCAGGATTGGCCTGGTGGATGTACACCAGCAGCTGATCGTATCGGAAACACTGGAAACAAATCCGGCGCGCCCCGCAGAACAGATCATTGAAGAAATCGGACATAAGATTCTTAAGATGCTGGAAGTTCAGGGAATTGCGTTAGATCAGTGCGTAGGCATCGGAATTGGTGCGGCCGGTACCATTGACAGAAAAAACGGAATGGTACGTTATTCCAATAATATCAAATGGGAAAATGTAGCGCTCGCCAAAGAAATCGGAAAGTATCTTCCGATCCCCGTAAAAATTGCCAACAACGCTGACTGCGCTGCTCTCGGAGAAGCTGTAGCAGGCGCCGGAAAGGAATGTCAGGATGTGGTGATGCTCACACTTGGTTCCGGAGTCGGAGGCGGAATTATTTTAGACGGCGATATTTACAAAGGAAAAGGAATCGGCGGAAGCGAGCTGGGACATATGGTAATTGCAGAAAATGGCGAGCCCTGTACCTGCGGACGAAGAGGCTGTCTGGAAGCTTATGTATCAATTCCGGCCTTAAAGCGTGATGCAAAACGCGCGGTTGGAAGAGAAATGAGCGCAGAAGAGATCTTTGCAGGAGCCGCAGCCGGTGATAAAGCCCTTGGTGAGGTTGTAGAGAGCTATATCCGCAGGCTCAGTACCGGAATTGTGAATATTGTGAATATTTTCCGCCCGCAGATGGTGCTGATCGGGGGCAGGATTTCTCTTCAGGGAGAAGAACTTCTTCCTTTGATTCGGAGAGCGGTAAAAGAAAACTGCTTTGGCGGCACAAATAGTGAACTTCCTGAAATTGAAATGGCTGCTCTGGGAAAAGATGCCGGTATGATTGGAGCGGCAAGTTTGCTGTGATGGAGGCGGTAGATACAGTAAAAATGAGGTAAAAGAGAATGAAAAAAATAACAAAGAAAATGATGTCAGCAATGCTGGCGGCTGTGCTCGCTGTCAGTACGCCTGTATCAGTTCCGGTAATGAATAACACCGCGCTGGCAGCAGAAGAAAGTCAGCTGGAAACAGTGAAAGAATGGACTTCACAGGCAGATTATGCGGCGTGGTATTACGGTGATGGCTGGGAAGGCGGCTATCAGGGAAGCGAATATTCAAAAGCTGGTCTGGGTTATGATGAGAACATGGATGCGCTGAAGGTGGCGGTTGATTACAGTAAGGACAAAGCGCAGACATGGAGTCAGATGGCAGTGTGCATATGGGATGAAGGTCTGGATCTGACCGGCGCAACACAGGCTGAGCTGGATTTAATTTATGACAGCGCTAAATTGGACGGAGGTTTAACAATTAAAGCGTACTCCAACGCTGGAATCGATCAGTATGTTGCTGTAAATACGGAAAATGCCGAAACAGCAGAAGGAACAAATCTGAGTAAAGTGCATGTAACGATCCCCTTTGCAGCGCCTGTTTCAAAGGAAGCTTCGGATTTTGCAATCTGTCTGATAGGTAATGAAACTTCTTATAAGGGAAATATTTATTTAAAGGATATCAAAATCATGAAGGCACCCTCAGAGGATATTGATGTAAATTCTACAATTCCGGTGAAAGATACAACTGAACTGACTCTTGCTAAACTGTCTCTTACTTCAGAAGTGACACTTGCAGATGCAGAGGCAACGGCAGATACAAAGGCTGTTTATGCCTATCTTGATGCAGTCGGAAAGAGCGAGTATGTCATTTATGGACATCAGGATGATACCTGGCACAAAGCAGGCGATCTGCTATGTAAAAATGGTATTGAATCAGATACTTACGATATCACTGGTTCTCTTCCTGGCGTTATGGGAGTAGATACTCTGGCGCTGCTTGGCAATGAATACAGTGCAGAGCGTTACAATAATGAAATCATTCCGATTACAGGCGAAGTTCCTCTGCCCGAAACAATGGAAGGAAATCTGCAGGCAATTGCGAACATCTCCAATCAGGCAATCGAAGCAGGTTCTATTATTACACTGTCTTCCCATATGCCGAATTTCTCTGTTGTAGAAGAAAAAGCAGATTATAAAGAAGGCGATCCCACTTATATGAAATATGATTTTTCGGGATACACACCGAATACTCTCTCCGGCGACCCTGTTAATCAGATACTTCCCGGCGGCAAGTACAATGAAAAATTCAATGCGTTTCTGGATGTGATCGCAGCTTATGCGAAAAAAGTTGACGGTACGATTCTGTTCCGCCCTTTTCATGAAAATACAGGAAGCTGGTTCTGGTGGGGGGCTGCATTCTGTGATGCTGCTACTTACAAAAGCGTATACAAATATACAGTAGAGTACCTGCGCGATGAAAAAGACGTTCATAATATGCTGTATCTCTACGGACCGAGCAGTGAAGCAGCAAGCATGGAAGAGTACGAAGTAAGATACCCCGGCGATGAATACGTTGATATGGTTGGATTTGATATGTACAATATCAAAGCGCCGGCTGACAACAGCGCATGGTATGATAGCTTTGAAAAAGAATTACAGATTGTAAATGATTTTGCAAAAACTCACAATAAACTGGTAGCTGTTACGGAAACAGGCGCTGCCAATGATCCTCAGCCCGGTGAAAATCAGACTGCTCTGTTAAAAACAGGCAATGAAGCAAGAGACTGGTATAACAAGGTGATGGAAATTGTCTCAAAATCAGATGCTTCCTATTATCTGCTGTGGGCAAACTTCAGTAAAACAGACGGATACTATACTCCGTATGTTGATTCCGTAAATGAAGACGGGACTTTACACGGACATGAACTGCTGGATGATTTTATTGATTTTTTCAACAGACAGGAAAGTTTGTTTGCTGTAAATCAGAAGGATGTGCTGGATGCGGTAGACGGAGATCAGATTCAAGCTGTTTCCGCTATGAAAGACGCAGCCGGATATATCACAGCTCCGATTTCAGGCAGCCGTATTCTGGAGCCGACGACTCTTCAGGCAAAGGTAAACGGAGAATATTCAGAGAAAAAGGTAAAGGCAGAATTTATTCTTCATGGAAATACGGATATAAAAGTAAAAGCAAAATCAAAAGTGAAAAAGGGTGAAACCTGTTATTCAGCTGAATTATCACAGAAAAATCTGGACAAACTGGGTGAGAGTGTCGGAACAATCGATCTGGTACTCAATGGAGTTGTAAAAGATACCGTTAATGCAGTGTTTAATATCCAGCCTCCGAAAGAAGACCCTTATATGATCGATGATTTTGAAAATTATTATGGTCAGGAGACCCTGCTGACCAAGTCCTGGTCAGCAAATAAGGCAACCGGAAATACGATTGCGCTGTCACTGGTACAGGATGCGGATAAAGTGTTCTCAGGTAAATATGCGCTGAAGTTTGACTACAATGAAACCTCAGACGGCTGGGCAGGCGCGACAATCAGCAAAACAGTTGACTGGTCAGACTGCAATGCACTTGATTTTTATACAGTCCCCGACGGAAAAAATCAGCTGGTTGTTGTTCAGCTGAGCGCCGGCGGAAAGGTATACGAAACATATCTGAACTTATATGAAGAATATGCAAATGCAGAAGCAGGGACTCTTCTGCATGTAACCATTCCGTTCAGCAAATTTGTTTCCAGAGACGAAGCCGGAAAACCGGCAGGCGGTCTTAGTGCAGATTGCGCAAGTGTAACTTCTTTCGGTTTATGGGTGAATGCAATTCCGGATTCCCCCGCAGTTGCAGATGGCATGGTAGCAGGAACGATTTACTACGATCATATTACCGCAACACAGACTGAAAACACGGAAGCGGTCATTGTACCTGCAAAATAACTTTTAGCTGCAATCAAACCGTCTGCTTAAAAAATAACTTTTATCAGCAATCAAACCGTCTGCTTAATTGCAGCAAAACTGCAGCGGCGGAATTACAGTAATATCCTGTGAAAGGGACCATAGAGAACGCCGGTACTTAACGATCGGGCTGTCTGAAAGACAGTTCGAGAGTTTAGTTCCGCTGCGTTCGATCCGAGCGAGAGCGCGTCCCCGAACAGGATATTGCTGTAATGGAGCCTTCACACACTTTCACACATTTCCATAATAATAGCGTGAACCGTTACGAAAAGCTTGCGTTTACCGTGGAAGATACCTTTCTAAAGATTGACAGTTTTCAGATTTTCCATTATCATTAAGCTGGTACTATGAGCAACACTTCAATGAAAAAGTAACAGAGTATTTAAATAACAGAACTTTAGGAAACAAAATTTTTTGTTTCTGTATTGTTAACCAATGAGTTTTTGTTTAAGGCGCATCTGCTGCGCCGCGAGGAGGTAAAAATGAACAATCTTGAGCTTCAGAAAACGGCAAACGAGGTTCGCAAGGGTATTATTACCGGTGTTCACGCTGCAAAAGCAGGACATCCGGGCGGATCTCTTTCTGCTGCGGACATTTTCACGTATCTTTATTTCGAAGAACTGAATGTGGATCCGAAAAATCCGAAAGATCCCGACAGAGACCGTTTTGTACTGTCAAAAGGACATACAGCGCCCGGCCAGTATGCGGCATTGGCGCTTCGAGGATATTTCCCGATTGAAGATATGGTGACGCTGCGTCACATCGGTTCTCATCTGCAGGGACATCCTTCCATGCATCTGACACCTGGTGTAGATATGTCCACAGGCTCTCTGGGACAGGGTATTTCTGCTGCTGTAGGTATGGCGCTGGGTGCAAAAATGCAGGGTAAAGATTTCCGTGTATATACTCTTCTGGGAGACGGAGAGATTCAGGAAGGACAGGTTTGGGAAGCTGCGATGTTAGCAGGTTTCAGAAAACTGGACAATCTGGTTGTTATCGTAGATAATAACGGTCTTCAGATCGATGGCAGTATTGCTGAGGTAAATTCACCTTACCCGATTGATAAGAAATTTGAGGCATTTAATTTCCATGTAATCAACCTGGACGATGCACATGATTTTGATAAGATCAGAGCTGCATTTCATGAAGCAAAAACCGTTACAGGCAAACCCGTTGCAATTATTGCAAAGAGCGTAAAAGGTAAAGGGGTTTCATTTATGGAAAATCAGGTATCATGGCACGGAAAAGCTCCTGATGATGAGCAGTTTGCAGTTGCTATGGCAGATCTGGAAAGGATTGGTGAAGAATTATGTCAGAAGTAAAGAAAATTGCTACAAGAGAAGGATGGGGTAATACCTTAAAGAAACTGGGGGAGATGGACCCTAAGGTTGTTGTTCTTGATGCCGATCTGGCAGGAGCAACCAAAACAGCTACTTTTAAGAAAGCCTTCCCTGAACGTCATATTAACTGCGGTATTGCAGAAGCCAATATGATTGGCGTAGCGGCAGGTCTTTCAACAGTTGGCATGATTCCTTTTGCAAGTTCTTTTGCTATGTTTGCAGCAGGACGTGCATTTGAACAGATTCGCAACTCAGTAGGATATCCTCATCTGAATGTTAAAATCGGTGCAACACATGCCGGTATTTCCGTAGGCGAAGACGGCGCATCTCATCAGTGTAATGAAGATATCGCTCTGATGCGTACAATTCCCGGTATGACAATTATTAATCCTTCTGATGCAATTGAAGCAGAAGCGGCAGTTATGGCTGCTTATGAAACACCTGGTCCGTTTTATATGAGATTCGGACGTCTGGCGATTCCCGTAATCAATGACAGACCCGATTATAAATTTGAAATCGGTAAAGGCATTGTATTAAAAGAAGGTATTGACGTATCAATTATCGCTACCGGTCTTGAAGTCAACGAATCTCTGCAGGCAGCAGAAATGCTGGCAAAAGACGGTATCAGCGCAGAAGTGATCAATATTCATACCATCAAACCGATTGATGCGGAACTGATTACTGCAACTGCTAAGAAAACAGGCAAGGTTGTAACTGTAGAAGAACACTCCATTATTGGCGGCCTCGGCAGCGCGGTATGTGATGTACTCTGCGAAAATGCACCCACACCTGTGCTGAAGATCGGTGTAAATGACGTATATGGCGAATCAGGTCCCGCGCTTGGACTGCTCCATAAATATGGTCTGGATGCAGAAGGTATTTATCAGAAAGTAAAGGCATTTATGTAATATAGATTGGATTTTACAATCCCGTCGGAAACTTTATCCTGGAAGGAGATTGGACTCCCGCCAAAACAAATTTCTTATAAATCACCACTTATAGAAAAGGATTTTTTATAAATTACCACTTATAGAAGAGGGAGTCTGATCGAATTCCAGGATAAAACGGTGTCCGGACAGTAACGGAAAAAATAAAAAAAATAAAAATTTCAAAAAAACGCTTGACTTTTATGAGAACGTAGTGTATTATATAAAACGTCGCTGGAACACAGCAACAGGATGTGCGCTTAGCTCAGCTGGATAGAGCGTCTGACTACGGATCAGAAGGCCGGGAGTTCGAATCTTCTAGCGCACGTAGATGAGGTCTGAAGCAATTGCTTCAGACCTTTTTGCATACCCCCCAATTGTATAACCGAAAAGAAAAATGAAAAAACCTTTTGATGATAAGATTTCCGGCATCAAAAGGTTTTTCATTTTATTTCAGCTTTGCTTTGTCAGGGTATTCAGAAAGTTTTGAATGTAGGGGAGCGCAGCTCCGATACAAATATTATGTTTTGGCATTTTACTGATTACAATAAAATCCTGTTCTTCGTCAAATGGAGTCATCTGCTGAATAATCTCATACATAAAGCGGATATCGGCATCACGCAGGTAGGGCGCAAGATAACCGCCGAGGATGAAATCTGTATCGTGAACAAGATGAAGCGTATTGATTACCTTGGCGAGATTTTGGAGATAATGATTCCAGCGCTTTGTGATGGAAGGATCATTTTCCTGCAGCTGAAGGAAGAAATTTTCAAGGGTTTCTTCTTCTCCTAGCAGAGATGTCAGGGAACATAAGGTTTCCATGCATCCGCGCTTTCCGCAATAACATAATTTGCCGTCGGGTTCCAGCGGAATATGTTCGATTGTGGAACTGTGTCCGTGTTTTCCGACGAGTATGTTTCTTTTGGAAATGATAGCGGCGCCGAGATGTTTGCTTAAAGAAAGATAAAATGCATCCTGAAGCTCCGGTGATATCCACAATTCAGCGATAGCTGCGCTGTTTGCATCGTGGATAAATGTGCAGGGATAGGGCAGATATCTTGAAAACATGTCAATGGAAAGTCCTGTGCAGGATAATATTTTACCGTAGATTACCGTTTGATTATCTGCGGAAATCAATGCCTGCATGGCAAAGCCAACTCCCAGAATCTGTTCATCGGCTGCTCCGATTGAATTTTTAAAGTCTATTATGCTGCTGCTTACCTGTTTAAAATAAGCTTCTTCATTTTTATAATCCGTTTTGATTACAGACCGGTCAATCTTTTTTCCATACAAATCGATCGCAATCATTTTAATTTCTTTTCTTAAAATTTCCACGCCAATGCTGATACGAAAATCAGGAACGATAGAATAGGCAGTTGCTTTTCTTCCGACATATTCAGAATCAAGCTGTCCACATTTTTGAATAAGTCCATCCTCCTCAAGCGCGTTCAGATTGGAAGTAACGGTAGGACGGCTAAGACAAAGCTCGTAGGCAATATCCTGCTGTGAAACCTTTTTATTTTTATAAATAAAGTGATAGATTAAATTTCGGTTATTTTGCTTAATCTGGTTAGGTGTAATACTTTTTTTCATAATGCAAGTCCTTCAATCGATGTTTTTTGAAATTTGTAAAACCATTTTGTAAAATTTAATTATATCATATCCAAAAATCGGAATCCATTAGGAAAATCTTATAATTTTTGGAATTTAAATTTAGATAATTTTACAGATTGACGAATTGAAAGAAAAAGGTTATTATGTAAATGCAATTTGATAAATCATTTTACAAAATGACATGACAAAAAAGAAAAGGAGAGAATCATGGGAATTATTGAAAAAATGAGACTGGACGGAAAAAAAGGATTCGTAACAGGAGCAGCAAGAGGTATTGGAAAAGCAACAGCTACAGCATTTGCTGAAGCGGGCGCAGATGTGGCGATTGTAGATCTGGATTTTGCAGAGGCTGAAAAAACAGCCAGAGAGCTTGCAGAGAAAACAGGAAGAAAAATCATCGCAATCAAAACAGACTGCACGGACAAAGAGCAGGTGGATGCAATGGTGAAGCAGGTAGTGGAAGAACTGGGCGGTCTTGATTTCTGCCACAATAATGCAGGTATCTGTCTGAATGTTCCTGCAGAAGAGATGACTTATGAACAGTGGTACAAAGTAATCAACATTAATCTGAACGGAATTTTCCTTACAGATATTGCTGCCGGCAAGTACATGCTGGAAAATGGCGGTGGTTCTATTATCAATACTGCTTCCATGTCAGCACATATTGTAAATGTGCCTCAGCCTCAGTGTGCGTACAATGCTTCCAAAGCAGGTGTGATCCAGCTTACAAAATCTCTGGCAATCGAGTGGGCAAAGCGCAATGTTCGTGTTAACAGCATCAGCCCGGGATATATCGGAACAGAGCTGACTTTAAATTCTCCCACACTGATTCCTCTGATCGAAAAATGGAATGCAATGGCGCCGATGGGAAGAATGGGTAAACCGGAAGAACTGGAAGCAATCTGCGTATATCTGGCAGGCGATACCAGCTCATTTACAACAGGTTCCGATTTCATCATTGATGGTGCATTTACCTGTTTCTAAAATAACGAAAATGTTTTATTAAACCGCATTGTCCGATAAGTTGTCAGTAATTTATCGGACAATGTACAATATGGGGTCTGACAGGCTCCAGGGAATTATCGGACAATGTACGATATAGGGGCTGACAGGCTCTAAGGAAAGCAGAGGAAATATGAGAACAGAGGAAACAATAAAGACAGAGAATACAGAGAAAGCAGAAAAAGCAGAGAATACAGAAAAGACAAAGAAAATAATGAACGTAAAGGAACTGATTGAAACCGGAAAAACTGCGCTTGGAATCGAGCTGGGTTCTACCAGAATTAAAGGTGTGCTCGTTGACTTTAAAGGCAATGTTCTGGCAGTGGGGATTCATGATTGGGAAAATTCTCTGGTTGATAATATCTGGACATACAGTCTGGAAGAAATTCACGCAGGATTACGCAGCTGCTACAGCTCTTTACGAAAAAACGTGGAAGAAAAATACGGTATCGTTATTCGGAATATCGCTTCTATCGGAGTTAGCGCTATGATGCATGGATATATGGCTCTCGACCGTGAAGGCAGACAGATTGCACCTTTTCAGACATGGAGAAATACAAACACTCAGCAGGCAGCAGATGAATTAACGGAGCTTTTCCATTTTAATATCCCGCTTCGCTGGACTGTCGCTCATTTATATCAGAGGATACTGGATGGAGAAGCTCATGTAAAGAAACTCGATTATGTTTCAACATTAAGCGGTTATATCCACTGGAAGCTGACTGGTCGCAAAGTGATTGGTATAGGTGATGCGGCGGGTATGTTTCCGATTGATTCCGATACACATGATTACGATGCCCATATGATAGAAAAATTCAATACTCTGATTGAAAAGTATGGATATACATGGAAAATAGAAGATATTTTTCCGAAGGTTCTTGTTGCAGGTGATGCGGCAGGCGAGCTGACAGCAGAAGGCGCAGCATTTCTGGATGAAACCGGTAATCTGCAGGCGGGAATCCCCCTTTGTCCTCCGGAAGGAGACGCCGGAACAGGTATGGTAGCAACAAACTCCGTTGCACCGAGAACAGGAAACGTTTCTGCCGGAACAAGTACGTTTGCCATGATCGTTCTGGAAAAGCAGCTGGAAGGACTTTACCGTGAAATCGACATGGTGACGACACCAACAGGTTTTCCCTGCGCAATGTCACATGCCAACAACGGAACCTCTGATTTGAACGCATGGGTTTCTCTGTTTGGTCAGTTTGCAGAACTGATGGGAATGAAAAAAGATACAGGGGAGCTGTTTGAAAAATTATATACCAATTCTTTACAGGGCGATGAAGACTGCGGAGGACTCCTGGCCTATGGATATTATTCCGGAGAAAATATTACTTTTATTAATGAAGGACGTCTTGTTTTTCTGCGTACACCGGAGAGTAAATTTAACCTTGCTAATTTTATGAGAGTTCATCTGTATACGTCGCTTGGCGCTGTAAAAATGGGTCTGGATATTCTGATGAAGAAGGAGCAGGTGAAGGTTGAGCGCATTATGGGACATGGCGGTTTCTTCAAAACAAAAGGTGTCGGACAGCGCTATCTGGCGGCAGCAGTGGAAGCTCCGGTTACCGTGATGGACACAGCAAGCGAAGGCGGTGCATGGGGAATTGCGGTGCTGGCGGCATATCTTGCTGACCGAAGAGAAGGCGAGAAACTGGAAGAATACCTGGAAGAAAGAATTTTTGCAGAATTATCAGGTGAGACGATAGAACCTCAGAAGGAAGATATAGAAGGCTTTAAAACCTTTATGGAGCGTTATGAGGCAGGTCTTGCAGTTGAAAAAGCAGCAATTGAACATATGAATTGGTAAAAAGGGGATAAATTATGAAAAAATGGGGAAAACGCGTAGGTTATGGTATCGGAGATCTGGGATGTAATCTTGTTTTTAGCACGATGGCTTCCTACCTTATGGTTTTTTACACGGACGTATTCGGAATTACAGCTGCAGCTGCCGGAACTATGATGCTGGTCACAAAATTTATTGATGCGATGACGGATACCGGAATGGGATTAATTGTAGATAAAACACATACCAAATGGGGACAGGGCAGACCGTACTTTCTGCTCGGTGCGGTACCTTTTGCGTTATTTACTTTTATGACCTTCTTTATTCCGGATCTTAGCAGCGGCGGAAAGCTTGTATGGGCATATGTAACTTACTGCCTCCTCTGTACAGCATATACCGTTGTAAATATTCCGTTAAATACGATCGTTCCGAGACTGACCTCCGATATTCATGAAAGAAATGTTCTGGTATCGACAAGAATGGTCTGCGCTATGATCGGTACTGCAATCGTAATGTCCATCACTGCGCCTTTAGTGGAATTTTTCGGACAGGGAAATGAAGCAAGGGGCTATCTGATTACGATGACAATTTATGGAATTGCTGCGATGCTGATCTTTTTTGTCACCTTTGCAAGCACAAAAGAGGTTGTTCCGTCTACAGTTTCTCAGGAACACACTTCTTTGAAGGAGAATTTCAAGGGACTGACTGGCCAGGCGTGGATTTTGTTCTTACTGAATCTGTTTTATTTTTCACTTTATGTAGTAAGAAGCACCACTGTAATTTACTATTTCAAATATAATCTGGGAAGATCAGACTGGCTTTCTTTAGTAGGACTTCTGGGAATTCTTTCCGGACTTCCGATGCTTTTAGCTCTTCCTGCGCTGGAGAAAAAATTCAGCAAAAAGAATCTGATGTTTTTCAGTATTGCATTATATATAGCAGGTGATCTGCTGATTTATGTTGGAAGAAGCTCTGCATTCTGTCTGTTAACAGGTCTGGTGATTACAGGTCTTGGAATTTATGGTATTTTCGGACTCACATTTGCTATGCAGCCGGATGTAATTGATTACTCAGAGTATAAAAAGAATGCAAGCGTCGCAGGGCTGATTGCAGCTTTTCAGGGATTTTTTGTAAAAGGCGGAATGGGTCTGACCAGCTTTGTAATTGGCGTATTTCTTAAAAACGGCGGTTATGTGGCAAATGCAGAACAGACGGCAAAAGCGCTTTCCTATATCGAAGTCTGCTTTATCTGGATTCCGATCGTTTTATGCATAGCAATTGCGGTTCTTACATATTTCTATAAGCTCGATGCAATCAGAGGAGAAATGACAACCGAGCTGGAAGCAAGAAGACGGGTAATGGCAGCGGAAAAATGATGTAACAGAAAAATGATGGCAGCAGAAAGGTGATGACCGATGACGTGTAAGGGTGCGATTTTTGATATGGATGGACTGCTTTTTGATACAGAGCGGATCTATCAGGAAACATGGCATGAACTTGCCGATAAGTATCATGTGAAGCTTGCAGATGGATTTACGAAGGCAATTTCAGGGACAAGCGGCGCGCATATGTGTGCTGTTATTGAAAAATATTATCATGTTTCAGATGGAGCTCCTATCATGAACGAGTGTATGGAGTGCATTAGAAAAAAGCTGGAAACAGAAGTACCTCTGAAAGCGGGAGTGCATGAGTTGCTGCAGTATTTTCATAGAGAGGGTGTTCGCATGGCAGTAGCAAGCAGCAGCGCCATACAGCAGATTCAGGCTAATCTGAAAAAAAGTAATATTATTGATTATTTTGATGAAATTGTAAGCGGACAGGAAGTCAGACAGGGAAAGCCTGCGCCGGATATTTTTCTGTATGCTGCAGAGAAAATCGGGTGCAAACCGGAGGAATGTTATGTATTTGAGGACAGTGAAAATGGCATCAGAGCAGGACATGCGGCTGGCTGTGTTACGGTTATGATTCCGGATCTGATAGAGCCTGTACCGGAAATAGTACCTCTTTGTAATAACATTTATAAAAGTCTTCTGCAGGTAAAAACTGACCTGGAGCAGGGTGTACTCGGATAAGGAAAACGGAGGCAAAGGATATGAAATTTTTTGTAGATACAGCAAAAATCGATGATATTAAAAAGGCAAATGAAATGGGTGTGATCTGTGGAGTAACCACAAATCCTTCCCTGATTGCAAAGGAAGGCGGAAAAAGCCAGGAAGAAGTATTAAAAGAGATTGCTGCGGTTGTAGATGGCCCGATCAGCGGAGAAGTCAAAGCAACCACAACAGATGCGGAGGGCATGATCCGTGAGGGAAGGGAGATAGCAGCTCTTCATAAAAATATGATCGTTAAGATCCCCATGACAGTGGAAGGCTTAAAAGCATGTAAAGTGTTGGCAGAAGAAGGAATTAAAACCAATGTTACCTTAATCTTTACGGCGAATCAGGCATTACTTGCAGCGAGAGCAGGTGCAGCATATGTATCACCGTTTTTGGGACGTCTGGATGATATCAGTGTGAGAGGTGTTGATCTGATTCGTGAGATCGTCGAGATATTTGAAGCAGCAGGGATTCAAACAGAGATTATTGCGGCGAGCGTGAGAAATCCGATTCATGTGACAGATTGTGCACTGGCAGGCGCAGATATTGCCACAGTACCCTATTCTGTAATTGAGCAGATGACAAAACATCCGCTTACAGATGCGGGAATTGCAAAATTTCAGGCAGACTATAAGGCTGTATTCGGTGACTGATAACAGGTGGAAGTTAGTATAAAAAACTTTTCTTATGATTTACGCCGTGCTTGATGGCGGAATGGAGATTTTTATGGAAAATTTAAGATTAAAACAGGCTGCTAATGAAGTGCGGAAAGGAATTATCACGGCGGTTCATGCGGCAAAGGCCGGACATCCGGGCGGATCTTTATCGGCAGCAGAATTATTTACCTATCTTTATTTTAAAGAAATGAAGATTGACCCCGAAAATCCAAATGATCCTGATCGTGATCGTTTCGTTTTGTCAAAAGGACATACAGCGCCGGGGCTGTACGCAGCTTTGGCGAACAGAGGATATTTTCCGGTAGAGGATTTGAAAACACTGCGTCATCTGGGTTCCTACCTTCAGGGACATCCGGATATGAAGCATATTCCCGGAGTGGATATGTCAAGCGGTTCCCTCGGACAGGGAATCTCAGCTGCAGTCGGAATGGCTTTGTCGGCAAAATTAAGTGGAGATCCTTACCGTGTATATACGCTGCTTGGCGATGGAGAAATTCAGGAAGGTCAGGTGTGGGAGGCCGCTATGTTTGCAGGGCATCGTAAACTGGATAATCTCACCGTGATTGTGGACAATAATGGACTTCAAATTGATGGAAAAATTGAAGATGTATGTTCTCCTTATCCAATTGATGAGAAATTCAGAGCATTTAACTTTTATGTTATCAATGTAGACGATGGAAACAACTTTGTTCAGCTGGAAGCAGCCTTTGAAAAAGCCAGACAGAATACAGGAAAGCCAACTGCCATTATTATGAAAACCGTAAAAGGAAAAGGCATTTCTTTTATGGAAAATAATGCAGGCTGGCATGGAAAGGCTCCAAATGATGAAGAGTATGCTATTGCTATGGAAGAATTGAAAAAGGCAGGTGAAGCGTTATGTCAGAAGTAAAAAAGATTGCAACCAGAGAAAGCTATGGCAATGCTTTGGCAGAGCTGGGCAGAAAATATGAAAATCTGGTCGTTTTGGATGCAGATCTTGCAGGAGCTACAAAAACAGGAACTTTCCTGAAAGCATTTCCCGAAAGACATATCGACTGCGGAATTGCAGAATGTAATATGATGGGGATTGCAGCAGGACTTTCTACAACAGGTAAGGTTCCGTTTGCCAGCACATTTGCCATGTTTGCAGCAGGAAGAGCTTTTGAGCAGGTTCGTAATTCCATCGGCTATCCGCATCTGAATGTAAAGATCGGAGCGACGCATGCAGGGATTTCAGTTGGAGAAGACGGAGCGACTCATCAGTGCAATGAAGATCTCGCTTTGATGCGGACAATTCCCGGAATGATTATTTTAAATCCTTCTGATGATATTGAAGCAAAAGCGGCGGTAGAAGCAGCATATCTTCATGATGGCCCCGTGTACTTACGCTTTGGCCGGCTTCCGGTTCCTGTCATCAATGACAGACCCGGTTATCAATTTGAAATCGGCAGGGGAATTGTGTTAAAGGAAGGTACGGATGTATCGATCATCGCTACCGGTCTTGAAGTGAGCGAATCGCTGCTGGCAGCAGAAATGCTGGCCAAAGACGGTATCAGCGCAGAAGTGATCAATATTCATACGATCAAACCGATCGATGCGGAACTGATCATTGCAGCCGCTAAGAAAACAGGCAAGGTTGTAACCGTAGAAGAAGACTCCGTAATCGGAGGTCTCGGCAGCGCAGTATGCGATGTGCTTTCTGAAAATATCCCCACGCCGGTACTGAAAATCGGCGTCAATGATGTATTTGGCGAATCAGGCCCTGCACAGAAGCTGATTCATAAGTATGGCTTGGATGCAGAAGGGATTTGCCGAAAAGTAAAGGCGTTTATCAGAAAGTAAAGGCA
>JAUNPP010000159.1 GCA_030536685.1 Lachnospiraceae bacterium | reverse complement strand
TTTCATTTAAAAGCTCTTTCTCATTCCTTTATGTATTTCCAGATTTTGAATAAAATGTCCCTCTCTGATTTCTTTTTCGCAGATTACCACCGGATAATGGCTCAGGATTTCTGATACGTTTTTTAATCCGACACCGCGATGTGCACCTTTACTGGAAACAGAAGTATCCATATAAGCCCTGCAACCTTCTTTTACAGAAAACGTATTGGATACGATCACGCTTGTGTCAGAACCTTTCTGATACATCATAAATCCAATCCACGGTTTTTCCGTTTCTAATGCTGCTTCAATTGCATTATCAAGAAAGATTCCCATAATCCGTATCAAATCAATACGCTCCATGGAAATCGATTCTACAGAGCAAGGCACCTCAACCTCTATCTGAGCCCCCATCTCATGTGCATACATCAATTTAGAGGAAACTAAGGATTTCAGCTCCACAATGCCAATATTCGCCAGCTCATTCAGCTTAAAATCATTCATCAGAACCTGATTGCCTAGCGGAAGAACTTCCTTGTAAAAATAATCCGACAGCCCCTGAATATCCTTTTTTTCCAGATATCCCGACATGGAAGTCATAATATTTACATAATCATGTTTAAAGGAACAAATCGAAGCATACATCCCTTCGATCTGAACCGTATACTGCCCCAAATCCTCCAGCATCTGCTGCTTTTTTTCCATCTGCAGACGGTTCATATAGCCCCAGATGTAATTGACCGCCAGAACCAGCAGCACAATCAGAAAAAAGCGGTAGGAAATGCCGCTGAAGCTTTCAATACCGGGAAGATAAGCAACCCCTTCAGATCCCATCCCTATCGCAATAAGCTGCGCCAGATATGCGACAATACAAATTGTCAGCGATACCGCATTGACCAGCAGTTTTTCCGGCTGATTGAGAGAACGCCGCCGGGATATATACCGGCGCGCGGCTTTGGATACCGTTTGGGCTGTAATCCATAAAAAAAACAGATAGATCAACAGCCATCTCGCAAAATACAGGTAAAAAATATACATTTCCTCCGAACCATAATCAGGCTCCTGTGTTGATATCGGAAGAATGTCCCGAACAAACAAAAATACTGCATTATATGCAATGTTAAACAGGTATGCCGCAGCAAAACAGCAGTAATTCCTCAGATGATGTTTCTCAAAAAAGGTGATACACAAGCCTGCAGGCAGCAGATACAGAATCACATTCAGTTTATCCGGGATTCTCTGCATCATCCAAAAAGAGAAAACAAGCAAAGAAAACAGCAGAACCTTCTGGTACAGCTTCATACGGAAAACAGCAAATACACGCAGCGGAAGGTAATACACCATTGTCATTAATATCAGAAACAAAATGCCTGTTCCGTCTATTTTATCCATTATATCCCCTCCAATTCAGCAGATTTTTATCGTTTCGCAAACTTCTGTATTCAGCAGTTTTTTATCGTTTTGCAGACTTCTGCCTTTACATGCCGATAGTATAGCACAATATTTTATATTTGACGACCTTAATTCATTGCCTGCTGGTTTTTGCAGCTTTTACTGTCATGAAATGCTGAACAGCATTATTCTTCGTTACGTATTTTCGGCGAAATGCTACGTATTTTCGGAAAACGTGCACTGGGAGAAAACTCTGTTACAATCATGATATGCATTTCGCATGCATTATATATTTCTTTAGATTGGAGATTTTGTTATGTACACGCAATTATATCTTAAACGTCTGTCGGGCAATCGGATAAGAACATGTATTTTATACTTTCTCTTCTTCTGGCCTGTAATGGAAATCGAAGAATTTCTTCGTTATATTCCTATGGGAGACCGCATTACGAAACCAGATTTTGCATTTTTTTTATCATGCGAATCTGCTGGGAACGCACATTTTTTTCAGTCGCTATATTTCTGGTTTCTTCCCTTATATCTGGTGATTCTTTTTGGTGAGGATTGCCTGGAAGATGCAAAAACCGGTTATCGCAATATTCTGATCGGTAAAACCGGTAAGAAAAAGTATATTCAGGGACATCTTGTGAAAAGTTTTTTGTTAACTTTCATCATTATCTTATCAGGTTTGATGCTGAACCTGTTATTAGTACATATTGCCTTTCACGATGCAGTAAACAGCAGTATGTCTGATTCCTTTTTAGCAGATGTCAGCGCTTCCAATCCTTTTTTCGCACTGCAGGTGAAAAATCTTTTGCTGACAAACATCACCTTTTCTATCATTGCTGCCTTTATAGCTGCTTTGCTGGCCAGCTCTATTACTATGCTGGCAATTGTTTTTCCGGATAGAAGAGTTGTCTATCCGATATCCGTTTTTGTATGGATGGTATTATTTCTGCAGGAACATTCCCTGACGCTGTTATTCCAGCCTTATGCAGAGTATGGATTTGAAATTTTGTTTTCCATTGCTGTAGAAACTGTGCTTTTGTATACCATTATCACAGTGGTTTTATACCTATGGGAGGTAAAAATTGAATGTTAGAATTTTAAAAGGACTTCCTTTCTTAATCGCTTTGTTTATTGTGGATTGGTGTTCTTCTAATATCCCGTTGCTTAAATTCCATCAAAATGGTCTTAATTCAGGTCTTAATCCACAAAAAGAACTGCTTTTTACCATAATATATACGAATTCCGGTTTTCAATCCATAGTGGAGTACACCTTAATCTATATAATCCCTTACCTGGTGTTTCTAAACTATATTTCCGGCCGCACCAGTATTGCAGAATTTATAAGAATGCCTTCCAGAACCTATCATCTGCGGCATCAGCTAAGAAATATCACCATAAGCAGTGCTGTTTTTACCTTTGTCCATGAATTCATTGCCTGGATTGGAACAGCTGTTATACTGCCTGTTTCCCTCCTAAAAGCAAATAGATGGTTTGAAGCTTCACTGTTTCATTTTCTTTCTATTTTCCTGTTTTATATTCAGGTAGGACTGTTCTGCAAAATCCTGGCACAGCTGTCTGTTGGTAAAATACAGCTTTTATATACTTTTCTTTTTTACGCAGGGATGTTTTATCTTTGGCGGCTTTCTATTTTAGATTGGACGCCTGTAAAAGATACTGCTTTGCTGGAAGGCATTATGACTCGTACCTTATCTTCCTTTGAAATTGTTTTGAGATTTATTCGTGAACTCAGTTTTATTATCCTTTTGTATTTACTAAACGGACAGCTGTTTGAAAGGAGTGACCTGATACCGTATGAATCGAAATAACTATTCTAAAATTCTGATTGTGCTCAGCATTGTCTTTCAAAACTGCTATTTTCATGTTCGAAACAATGAACCGTATCAGTATATTTTCGCTGTAGGATTCCGAATAAATGAAGAATCTGAAACCGTACTGCCTCTTGACATTCTGGCGATATGCCTGCCTGTGATTTTTTTCATCTTTTATTTCAGTGGCTGGTACACAGATTATGTGGAAGGCTATGGACGTCTGCTCATCATCCGTAACTATTCCAGAACACGGATGATTTTAAATCAGTGCTGCCGCATGGCGGTTCACCTGATTTTGTTTCAACTGATCATAACAGCAGTCTATCACTGGCATCAACAGGGATTTACCCCGTTTTCCGGCAGCTTGCTGCAGATAGAAACAGGCTATTTCATAACCATCTATGTGCTATTGCTGTTTCAGTTTTTTCTGGAAACATGGATGCCGGTTCAGATTGCTTCCCTGATTACAAACCTTTATCTGATCAGTTCTGTTATTCTTCAGGAACAGACTGTTTCCGGATGGGTAAAACTGGTTTTCATCCCCGGGAATTTCATTGGTACCCACAATTATGCGTTAATTCCTGCTGTGTTAAAAACAGACATAGAAAATTCCGCTCTGCCTGGATATCCCGCCCTGATGCTGTTTGAAATTGCTGTAGGAGTTTTACTGATTATCTTTGCGATAGCCGTATGCCGTAAAAAAGATATTTTATGATGTCTTTCGACCCTGATATCATTTTATAATAGTAGAGAGGAGTTTCTCAAATGATTGAATTAAAAAATGTAACTAAAGTATTAAAAAAACGTACCGTACTCCATCAGGTTTCCTATCAGTTCCACCATGGACAGGTCTATGGTTTATACGGTCCAAATGGTTCCGGGAAAACCATGATTCTTCGTGCAATCTCCGGATTAATCGTACCAACAGATGGGGAAGTTATCATTGACGGAAAGATTCTTCATAAAGACATCTCCTTTCCCCCTAAAACCGGACTGATCATTGAACATATGGAACTGCTTCCCCAATACAACGCGATGAAAAATCTGCAGCTCCTTGCTGATATTAACAAAACAGCTGTCTATAACGATATTGAAGAATCCCTGAAAAGAGTCGCACTTTCTTCAGAACTTCCTGTCAAAAAATACTCTCTGGGCATGAAACAGAGACTGAATATCGCACAGGCCATTTTAGAAAAACCGGATTTAATTCTTCTCGATGAGCCTGCCAATGCGCTGGATGAAGATGGTACAAAAATGCTGCACCAGGTTATACAGGAAGAAAAAGAACGCGGAGCCTGCATTATTATGGCAACCCACAATAAGTCTGATCTGGAGACCATTTGCGACCACGTGCTGAAAATAATGGATGGAAATCTGGAGGAAATCTGAAATGAACCTGAAAAATAAACCAAAACGCTCTATTTACCAACCGATTATGGGAATCCCTGTTATCATCCTGCTTCTGATCATTGCCGCCTTCGGCATACAATTTTCTCTAAAGAAGCACTATCCTGAACGCTATCAGAAGGAACTGGACATTATTATAAAAGAAAGTGGTCAATCCTATCGGAACAAAGAAACCGGACTGGAATATTATATTCTTGAAGATGAGAACAAAAACAAATATATTAAAATTTACGGTACCAATGGAAAAAAACAAATTGTCAAAATTCCTGAAACAATAAATGGTCTTCCGGTAACCATACTGGGGGAGATGAGTTTTCTATATAATGAACAAGTAGAAGAAGTTATTTTGCCAGATAGCATTACTGCCATCACTGCCTTTGTATTTAGTGATGAGACAAAAAAGCTGAAAAAAGTGACGATTCCGGCAAGCGTTACAGACATAGACGACCTTGCATTTGCAAATGCTGCCAATTTATGTAAACAGCTTACCATCGTAACAGATAAGGGCTCTGCAGCTGAGGCATATGCTAAAAAGCATAAAATAAAAGTCGAGTATCTTCCGTAAAACGATACACAGGAGGTTCCCTTTGAAAATCAGGATTTTAAAAAGTTTCCCTTTCCTCATAATCTTTTTTATTATAGACTGGCTCTGCTGCAGTTCCCTGATTGAAGCTTACAAGCTCGGCAGGTTAACCGAAAGACAACTGCTCTTTTCTATGGCAGAAGCAGGCTCCCAGTGTACAATGGAATATATCTTAATCTGTCTGATTCCTTACTGTATATTTTATACGTATATCTCCGGCCGTACTACGATTGCAGCGCTTATCAGAATACCTTCCAGAAAATACCATCTGCAGAAGCAATTCTGTAAAATTGTCATAAGCAGCAGTATTTTTACATTCATTCATGAAATAACTGCCTGGATTGGAACAGCCATTTATATATCTCTTTTTGAACTTCAGGCAGGCAGATGGTTTGAAGCTTCCGCAATCCATTGTTTTTCTGTTTTTTTGTTTTATATTCAGGTGGGGCTGATCTACGAAATCTGCGGCTGTCTATCCGGTGATAAACTGCGGCTTTTGTATACCTTCATTCCTTACGCCGGTTTGCAGTATCTGCTGAACGCACATATTATAAAATGGACTCCTTTTACAAACTTCGCTTTACTGAAGGGAATTATGAGCAGAGATTTATCTGCTTCCACAATCATTTTCATACTGATCTGGGAAACGATTCTTATTCTGATACTGTATCAGCTGGAACAATATTTATTCAGGAGAAAAGATCTTCTCTGATTGTCTGGCTTTTGCAGAATATATGTTTAAAACAGCCCGGAAACTCACATAGTCACTGAGTTTCCGGGCTTTCTTAATTAAATTCACTCGTAATTAAATTTACTCATAATTAAATCCACTCATAATCTCCGCCAGTGATTGCCAGACTCAGCAGAACGTCCATTTTTTCCACATCTTCGCCCTCTTCAATCTCAATCAGGACTGCATTTTTCTCGGAAGAACCCATTACTTCATCAGGTCCGATTTCATAATCCATATCCTCTTCACAGGAG
>JAUNPP010000018.1 GCA_030536685.1 Lachnospiraceae bacterium | reverse complement strand
AAATACACTTTAAAATATATGTTTATTAATAATTTGTGCTACAGTTAACTTACCCGTTCCCATGATATTTTTAAGGAATTCGCTGAATCTGCCTTTACACTTTTTATTTTGGCTGCAGGAACAAAATACTTCTGTACAGCTTCCTCTGTCGTCACAATAAGCGTCGGATTTTTATCCGGCTCCAGCCAGCTCATATACCACTTCATAGTCGACTGCGGTACAGAAATACATCCTGAGGTTGCCGATTTTCCATTACAATGAAAGAAAATAGCCCCTCCCTTTTTTTCTATCTGTTCCACATTGTAATCCGTTGTAAACATGTAATTATACGTTTTATAATCAATCAAATGTTCATAATTTCCTCCCGGATTTTCATAAACAAGCTGATTATAGGTTTCCTGCCCGCTGTTTAAGTTCCAGTACATATCCTCTGTGATTTTGGTATATTCAAAAACAGAGTCAGGATCTGCTTTTCTGCCAAAAGCCTGCATCAGTTTTAAAATTCCCTGCGGAGTCTTTTTATCCCCCTGACGCCGGGAAGAAATCGGAGTGATACCGTTCTTTCCCACACGTCCCTCGGATTCCTTCGTTTTGCTCCATTTTCCTTCTTTTTCACATTCATATGCTGTCACGTTTGCGTTATTAGAAGACGAAGACGGAACCGTCACCAAAACGACCTGCCTTACACCATCCAGATCGTTTGTATGCATTTTAGCCGCACGTGCAGTAGTCGTTAATATGCAGAATACAAAAATCCCACATAAAAGCGCTGCTCCGGCGACTGATTTTTTCCAGCAGTTTTGTCGTTTGCCGGCATCTGTAAATTTCATAGCAATCTCCACTCCGCCCGTAAATTTCATAGCAATCTCCACTCCACCGCCAGATCGGCGGCATAAATAATCCCGATCCAATCACCTATCTTAATCGCCTATCTTCTATATAACCAGCACAGCCTCTTCAAATACTCGCTATGTTCCCTGGTCAGCTGTCCCGGCATCAGTCTCCATTTCCAGTTATCCCCGATGGTAGACGGCTCGTTCGTTCTGGCTTCATTTCCAAGGCCAAGTACATCCTGCATCTGAAGGATTGCCACACTGCTGACACTTGCGTAAGCCATGCGGATCACGCGGTCGAGAGCATGTCTTCGGTAATCCTCTTCATTTTCGATTGCCAGATACTCCATCAGATGTTCTTTTGTGTAACCGCTGATATTGTTCAGGTAACCGACGAGTGTTTCATTATCGTGAGTTCCCGCATAAACAATACTGTTCGGCTCATAATTGTGTGAAAGATAATCGTTTTCCGCATCGGAATCGAAAGCAAATTCAATTACCTTCATGCCCGGAAAGCCTGCTTCTTCTTTTAATTTGCGGACTTCATCAATGATTACGCCGAGGTCTTCCGCTACAATTCTGGTCTTTCCTGCTGCTTCAATAAGCGCATCGGTAAGCTTTTTGCCAGGTCCCCAGTGGAACTCGCCCACCATACCGTTTTTCGCACCGGCAGGAATTGCAAAATAGCGCACGATTCCAATAAAATGATCGATTCTGACTGCATCATAAAGCTTTGCTGCGGTACTCATACGCGCGCGCCACCAGCTAAAATCATCTTCTTCCATCTTATCCCAGTCATACAGAGGATTTCCCCACAGCTGACCGTCATCGGAAAATGCATCCGGCGGTACGCCTGCTACTTTTTCAGGGTTATGTGCTTCATCTAACTGGAACTGTTCATAATACACCCAGGTATCGGAGCTGTCTAAGGCTACATAAATGGGCATATCGCCGATGATTTCAATTCCATTTTCATTGGCATATGCTTTTACCTTTTCCCACTGTTCAAAGAACTTAAACTGTAAGAATTTCCAGAAATCAATATCATAAGCCAGCTTTTCCGTATAGAAAGCAACCGCTTTTTCCTCATGCAGACGGATATCTTCCTCCCAGTCAAGCCAGCAGCTGCCGTTAAAATAACCTTTTACGGCCATAAACAAGGCATAATCCTGCAGCCAGAAAGCATTTTCCTCTTCAAATGCTTTGTATGCTTCTGTTTCCTGATGCGCGCTGTTTCCATAAGCAATCCGCAGAACCTTGAAACGGTTTTCATAGATATGACCGTAATCTACATACCCGGGATGTCCGCCCCAGTCACGTTTTTCGTAGTTTTCTCTTTCCAGCAGACCTTCCTCGCGTAAAGTTTCAAAGTCAATAAAATACGGATTTCCTGCAAATGCGGAAAAATTCTGATAGGGGCTGTCGCCGATGCTGGTCGGGCCTGCGGGAAGCACCTGCCAGTATTTCTGACCGCTTTCCTTCAGAAAGTCAATAAATTCAAAGGCCTCCTTGCCCAGTGTGCCCATTCCGTTGGGGGTAGGAAGTGCATACACCGGCAGCAGGATTCCTGCGCCTCTCTGTAAAGTCGTATTCATCTTAGTCCTCCTGTTTTTTTGTTATTTTATGATACCAGGACCAAAAGACATTTAACCTTCTGTCCCCGGCATTATTTTATCTTTATAAGGAACTTTTCTTCAGTTCCTCGATCTGCTGCAGGATTTCCTTTTGCTGTTCTCCTGAAAGCAGAGTTTTATTATAGCGGTAATACCTTGTACAGCCATTATCGCTGATAAATCGAATTGCATAGTAGCTGAGGGACAGCTCCGTGATAAACACAACCAGCTCCTGATCCTCGCCAAATGCCTTTTCCACAAAGTCAAATGCATATTCCAGCGCCTGCGATACCTGTTCCGTCTGTTCCTCGAGCCCGGCTGTTTCCCGGTTAAATCCGGCTTTGATCATGGCAAATGATTCCGAAGCAGTGTCGCAGTCAGCCGTCAGAAGGAGATGTTCCTTCGCCTCCAGCTCAGAAAGCACACGGCGGCTGCAGCGCTCTTCCATACGATTGATCAGACCTGCTTCTTTTTTATCCTCCAGCTCCTGATTCCGACGCTCGATCATCCTTGTCAGCATATCGATCGCCGCACGCCGTGCCAGCACAGAATCCTTCTCCGCTTCTGCCGACTCTGCTGCTTCTGCCGACTCTGACAGCTTCTCCTGCGCCTGTTCCAGCTGCTCACGATAATCGATCAGCACCTCATAAAACTCGGAAACAAACGCATCGCGCTCCATCACATCGGTAAACAGTTCATTTAACCGCCCAATCAGCAGCCCCAGAACACTGAGCCGCTCATCAAACGGAGCCTGCCACAGCTTTTCCAGTGCGTTTCGTGAAATCACGCCCTTTAAAATATCATCTATCTTATAATCATATTTGTACTTATTGTACAAATCATAATATGCAGCAAAATCCTTTGCAATTCCACGGTGCTGAAGATACTGTACGATCAGATCCTCATCCACGGAAATACTCAGTTTTTCATATGTATAAAGAATCTGTGACAGATCCTCCCAGCCTCTTGCAGTTACAAACCGTTTTCCATCCAGAGTCGTTTCAATTTCATAAAAATTTTCACGTTTTATTTCCAGATAGGTTAAAATACTGCTGTGAATGCCCTGTTCATAGGCATATTCCTTCCACACGCTGTAATCCTCGGTCACATCGATTTTTTTCACACGGTCAAGCGTAACAACGTCAAAATCCCTGACGGATTTATTATATTCCGGCGGATTTCCGGCGGCCGCAATCAGCCAGCCTTCTGGGATTTTCCGGTTTCCGAAGGTTTTGCACTGCAGAAACTGAAGCATGGCAGGCGCCAGCGTTTCAGAGACGCAGTTGATTTCATCAATAAATAAAATTCCCTCTTTCAGCCCGGTCTGCTCCATTTTTTCATAAATAGAAGCAATAATTTCACTCATCGTATATTCTGTAACCGCATGCTCCTGTCCGTTATAGGTTTTATGTTCAATAAACGGAAGTCCCACCGCACTCTGTCTTGTATGGTGCGTAATTGTATAGGAAACAAGAGCAATTCCGCATTCTCTTGCCACCTGCTCCATAATTGCGGTCTTTCCAATTCCCGGAGGTCCGATCAAAAGTACAGGCCGCTGTCTGACGGATGGAATCACATACTGTCCAAACTCATCTTTCATCAGATACGCGCGGATCGTATTGCGGATTTCCTCTTTTGCCCGTTTAATATGCATCGCTGCCACCTCCATCCTTTTTTGTTTTCATTTCATTTTTTTCAAATTCTTCCGGCTCCACGATAAGCTTCATCGCCCATACGGGAACCTTCACATCCGTATCATCTGCCTCGCGCATAAATACAAATGCCGTATCATATCCGGGACTTTTTACAGGGTACGTTCCCTGCCCGTCTGTAAAATAGATCAGCCCCTTCAGATTTGTCATTTCACCATTTTCCTGCAGCTGCCGGACATAACGAAAAACAGGTCTGAAATCCGTTCCGCCGCCGCCCTTGATCGACAGCTGGGCAATATACTGTGAAAGCTCTCTTTCATTATGCACCACATCATCCTTCTGAATATCAGCATCACACTGAATCAGATGAATTTCCATCTGCCGGAAGAAATTTTCACTGTTTTTAAGAATCGCACACGTTTCCGTTAAAAAACTGCGCACCAGCTCGCCCTTGCAGGACATCGAAGTATCGATTGCAATGACAAACTGTTCTATTTTCTTTACCTCTTTAAACTCCTGAGGTTCGATTAACGGCATATTGCCGTAAAGCTCCAATCCATATGTATAAAAAATATAATCAAAGGAATCCGCGTCAACCTGTACTTCCTCCCGAAGCACCGCAAATCGTCTTAAAAAATCGCGGTACTGATACCGCTCTCTGTTTTCCGTTTTCACGGTTTCAAACAGATTTCCGGCATTTTTCCCGGCTTCCTGTCCGAAGGTTTCCATCTCCGTCTGGGTTTTCCTGCTGATATCTTCCCATCTGTTCTGCTGTCTGCTTTGTTTCTTCTTATTGTCCTCCCGGTACCAGTAATTGTGGTCATCCACCAGAAATTCGCTTTCCAGCCTGGCAAGCATACGGTCCTCCGGCTCAAAACGAAGCAGATACAGATACGTCCTCTCTGCGGTCAGCACCCTCTGATCTTTATGCAGTTCTTCATAAATGAAGAGCCGCCTTCCCGGCGTTTTCATACGCACTGCGCGGATATTCAGATTATCGATCACAGACTCGATCACAATATCGCAGGCCAGATTCCAGTAGCGCTTATCCCTTCCCTGCCGCTTCCACAAATGCCTGAACAGACAGTGCAGCACCATATGCAGATACAGACGATTTACCAGAAAACGGTCTTTTTCATACAAGTCCGCAAGAAAGAGGGAGTGATAGAAAATCGTCTCCCCATCGGTTCCCACATAACCGTTGCCATCGTTCGGCTCATACTGAAAAGCCGAAAACGCCAGATCCATATAGCGCATGGATAAATACAGCTCATTGCGGGAGGCCAGAAGAATCTTCCTGCCCAAAATCCCCGGATTAACCGCCATTTTATCACCTCTCTCAACGCTCCTGCAAAGCATCATGTTCTGTCTGTTTCGTCACATGTCTCTGTGCAGCAGCCTTTGTTACGATTTCTACAACTCGTATTTTTTTCTCCTGCTTTTTCCGGCCGGGGCAAATCTGCGTCCCTGATAAGCCATCAGAAGATTGATAAATACCGCATTTTTCTCCTGTAAAGCCGCCTCAAGCAGTTTTTTCGTCTGAATCTCGTCAAACAGATCAAACGAAAGCGCCGACTCAAACTCCTCGGGCACATCACGTTTCATGCATTCCTTCAAAAGCAAAAGCCCATGCTCTGACAGCCAGGTTTCATACGCCGTTTTACGCTCATCACTCAATCGATAAGGAAATACAAGCCTCCCGAGAGCATGCTGCAGCACCGCCTGAGGAGCATCTTCTCTTCCCGAGCGTTCAAATAAACGATCATAAGCCTCATAATCGACATCACCGCCTCGAAAACACTGACGGTAAGCCTGTCCTGCTCCGTAGATCACTTCCTCAAAAATACGCGCCGGGTAATTTTCAATATAATCAAAATAAAATGCGGGAAACATCAGACGGGTCTTTTTTTCTTCATATAGAATATCTGCCCTCACATCCTGCATCACATCCGAAATCAGCAGTCTTAAAGCAGAGGCATGATCGTTTTTTACATGAAGTACGATTTCTGAAAGATGATCGCAATTTTTAAAAGCGCCGTCTCCCACATGGCTGATTTTATCATAAGCGCTCAGTTTTTCCAGTCCGATGCAGTTAAAAAACACATGATCTCCCAGAAACTCGATACCCGACGGCAGTCTGACCTCGCCGAGCTGCTGCATTCCCTTAAAAGCATAATCGCCGATCTGCACAACAGGCAGACCGGCAATCTGTTCGGGAATCACAAGCAGCCGAAGTGACCGGGTACAGCCGGTGATCCTTGCCTTCCCCCGCACTTCTTCCCACTGAAACAGCGCTTCCTCCTCTGCCTGCATCCCATATTCCATCCTACAGTACCAGCTTTGCAGCGCCATACATGCCCGCATCATTGGAAAGGCTGGCAATGAAAATATCTGCTTTCTTGCTGCTTAAAGGTGTCAGTTCATTGTAACGCTTCTGAACCATGTCTACCAGGTAATTACCGGCCTTTGATACACCGCCGCCGATAACAAATACTTCAGGGTCTGCAATATAGCTTACAGATGCCATGGCAAGCGCCAGATAATCCATAGACTTCTGCACAGTCTTTACTGCCAGAGCATCACCGTCCTTTGCAGCATCCAGCACATCCTTACAGGAGAAATCTTTGCCGCGCAGCACGCAATCGGTCTTATCAGCTTCCAGAGCACGCTTCATCTGTTTTACAATACCGGTTGCAGATGCATACTGTTCCAGACATCCTCTGTTGCCGCAGTTGCAGCAGTCTGTTTCTTCTGTATTAACCGTAATATGTCCAACCTCTGCTCCCATACCCTTGCTTCCTGCTACGATCTGTCCATCAATGATCAGGCCGCCGCCAACACCGGTTCCCAGTGTAAAGAACATCAGGTTATCATGGCCTTTACCAGAACCCATCCACTGTTCGCCAAGAGCTGCTACATTCGCATCATTGCCGGCTTTTACGGGAACACCGCCCATCAGCTTGCTAAGCTCATCTGCAGGATTTGTAGCTTTCCAGCCCAGATTTACACAAACTTCCACATATCCGTTGCTCTGTACAGGTCCGGGGATACCAATACCCACTCCGGCAAAATCTTCGTCTGCAATCCCAGCAGTCGCCAGATGTTCCTTTGCAGAAGCAGCAATATCACTTAAAATATATTTGCCGTTCTCTTCTTTACGTGTACGGATTTCCCATTTTTCGAAAATAGTACCGTCTTCACCTAAAATACCCATTTTAACAGTTGTTCCGCCAAGATCAACACCAACACACTTTTTCATCTGAATTCCTCCTGCTTTTCATAAGGCTGCAGCCTCTAAATCTTATCTGTTCTTCATGTACGACAGCAAATAAAAACAGGATATCTCAACAAAAAAGTCCGTTCTTCTCTCTTTTGACACCCTGTCCGTTCATCCGCAGTCCACTGAAAATATCATATCACAATTGCCCCATAATTTCCATAGCTCAGCCCCTTATATTCTATATAAATCTCGCCCGTTTCTATATAAATCTCGCCCTCCTTCACCATATCATAACAGAAAACCGCCAGATTCTTTTGCGGTGCAGCGTGGCCTTATATAATAGGAAATGTACCTTCTTATTATATATAAAACAACCCCGGATATCGCATTTGATATCCGGGGCATGAAAACGGCTGTTTTGCCTGCATTCATTATTATAAGTATTTCTTTAACAGCTCTGCTTTATCGGTCTTTTCCCAGCTCAGATCCAGATCGTTGCGTCCGAAATGTCCGTAAGCTGCTGTCTGCTTGTAGATCGGGCGTCTTAAATCCAGCATCTTGATAATGCCTGCGGGGCGAAGGTCAAAATGTTCACGAATGATATCCACCAGCTTTTCATCGGAAAGCTTTCCGGTTCCAAAGGTGTCTACCATGATGGAAGTAGGCTTTGCTACGCCGATTGCATAGGATAACTGGATTTCGCACTTGTCAGCCAGACCTGCTGCAACAATATTCTTAGCTACGTAACGCGCTGCATAAGCTGCAGAACGGTCTACCTTTGTGCAGTCCTTACCGGAGAAAGCGCCGCCGCCGTGACGTGCATATCCGCCGTAGGTGTCTACGATAATTTTACGTCCGGTTAAACCGCTGTCGCCCTGAGGTCCGCCGATTACGAAACGACCTGTAGGATTGATAAAGAACTTGGTATTTTCATCTACCATATCGGCAGGGATAACTTCATCAAAAACATACTTTTTAATATCTGCATGAATCTGTTCCTGCGTTACCTGTTCGTCATGCTGAGTAGACAGAACAACCGCATCCAGACGTACCGGCTTGTCATTTTCATCATATTCTACTGTAACCTGAGTTTTTCCATCGGGTCTCAGATAAGTCAGAGTACCGTTCTTACGAACCTCTGTCAGACGAAGCGCCAGTTTATGAGCCAGTGCGATCGGATAAGGCATGTATTCCTCTGTTTCATTGGTTGCATAACCAAACATCATACCCTGATCGCCTGCGCCGATTGCTTCGATTTCATCATCGCTCATTGTGTTTTCTTTTGCTTCCAGCGCTTTGTTAACACCCATTGCAATATCAGGTGACTGTTCATCTAACGCTACGATAACGCCGCAGGTGCTTGCATCGAAGCCGTATTTTGCACGTGTATAACCGATTTCTGTTACCGTATCACGTACTACCTTCTGAATATCCACATAAGCCTGTGTTGTAATCTCACCCATAACTAAAACAAGACCTGTTGTAGTACATGTTTCACAAGCTACACGGCTCATAGGATCTTTTTCCAGCAATGCATCCAAAATAGCATCGGAAATCTGGTCGCACATTTTATCGGGATGTCCTTCAGTAACGGACTCGGAAGTAAATAAACGTCTTTCCATTAAAATCTACCTTCTTTCTTAAACTTAAAAAAACCATCGAGGGGACTCGATGGTTATAATCAATCAAATCCCTCTTATTGTTCGATATTACTCGCTCAGGCTGGCACCTTCCATCTCTGGGGTTGCCGTGACTTCTTAGATCCTTACATCTCCATCACTCTGAATAAGAGAAAATTCATATTCTATTCACTGCTGAAAACAAAATATTTTCAATTTTGACAATATGTACAGCTATGTCAGTATACAGCAAAACGCTGTTAAATGCAACTGATTTTCATCAATTTACAAAATTTTCATAAACTTCTTCCGCTGATTGATCTTCTGCAGGTTCAGCAGTCGCACGAATGAACTCTGCTGCCTGTTTCTCTTCCGGTTCAGCAGTTGCACGAATAAACTCTTCTGCTTCCTTTTCATTGGAAACAGTTACCATCTGTGCTCCCAGACCGCGCATCTTCACATCAAAATCCTCATATCCGCGAAGAACGTACTTGATATCTGACACGGAAGTATAGCCTTCTGCGCAGAGTCCGGCTATTACCAGAGCTGCTCCTGCTCGAAGATCGGGAGCTGTTACATCCGTTCCTTTAAACCCGCTCACACCGTTAATTGTTGCCACATCTCCCTTTTCACAGAGCGTTATATCCGCTCCCATGCGGTTTAATTCAGCAACATAAGCAAAACGGTTCTCAAAAATGCTTTCTGTGATCATGCTGGTTCCTTTTGCCAGCGCCAGAACTGCCGCCGTCTGCGGCTGCATATCTGTAGGAAAGCCCGGATACGGACTTGTCTTTACATTGGTATAGGTCTTATCAGGATTTCCGCAGACGCGAACCGCGTCATCATATTCCTGTACCGTACATCCCATCTCCAGAAGCTTTGCACTGATAACCTCAAGATGCTTCGGTATTACATTGCGGATCAGAACATCGCCGTTGGTTGCCGCAGCCGCCATCATAAATGTTCCCGCCTCAATCTGATCCGGAACGATCGGATACGTGGTTCCATGAAGCTTCTCCACACCATGAATACGAATCACGTCTGTACCCGCACCTTTGATCCGCGCACCCATGCGGTTCAAAAGATTCGCCACATCAACTACATGAGGTTCTTTTGCTGCGCTTTCAATAACCGTTCTTCCCTCGGCAAGAACAGAGGCCAGCATCACATTGATCGTTGCACCTACAGAAACCACATCCATAAAAATATGTCTTCCCGTCAGCGCCTGCGCCTCCGCATGCAAAGCTCCGTCATCCGTGATCCTTGTTTTAGCGCCCAGAGCATGAAAGCCTTTCAAATGCTGATCGATCGGACGCGCGCCAATTGCACATCCACCGGGAAGCGCTACCTCAGCCACTTTATATTTGCCAAGCAGAGCGCCGATCAGATAGTAGGAAGCTCTGATTTTTCTTACATAATCAAATAACACATTCTGTGTTTGGATAGTTCCTGCCGTAATACGGACTGTATGACGATCCAGACGATCCACCAGGGCTCCAATATCCTGAATTGCTTTCAGCATAACATTAATATCACTAACATCGGGAAGGTTCTCCAGTACTACAGGTTCATCAGTCATAATGGCTGCCGCCAGAATTCCTAATGCTGCATTCTTTGCACCGCCTATGGTCACTTCGCCTTTAAGCGGTTTACCGCCTTTCATTAAAAACTGCAACATACACACCTCTATATACTTCATCTGCTCCCGGCACACACGCAGCCTGAGTCATGCTGACCTTTTGTCCCGGTCCAGAAAAGCTTCTTCACTTTTTCTCTTCTTTCAAAATCATATCACACACTAATACCAATGCGCAATAGCTCGACAATATTATATCATAAGATGAAAATATTGCAAGCACGCCAAAACAACAGCCAAAAACCCTTTTTTATCAGGGTTTCATACAGCTGATAAAAACATTGCCGGCCGAAGCAAACATGCGCTCCGCGTCCTCCATGGACATCCCCGTCGTACTGCCCGATACCGGATTCCAGATATAAACGTTCTCACTGCCGATTCCGGTAATCAGCACAGCCCCCTCAGAGGTCATCGCATAAATCGGATGATTCTGCACAATGTAAAAATAAGCGATCTGGCTCAGGGAACAGCCTGTCAGATCATAAACAATTGCGCTCATACCCCTCTGAAGCATCTGAGCATCCGAAAGTCCCTCTGCTTCCATATCCGAAAAGCTTTCTGTATAACTTCCTCCTTCATAGGCCGCAAAGGTCTGCATACATACATGCCTGCGTTCCTCCTCTGTCACTGCAGTCTGCGACGAGGTAACTCCAAGCATACTGTAATTGCGGTATCCGCGCCGCATTACATAATGCCCGTTGCTGTCGGTCACATAGCCAATATCATCATACACCAGCTTAACCGCTTCTGCTATTGTAGGCGATATCGTCTGAAGTCTTCCTTTTGAATATGCAAAATACATTCCATCCTCAGCAATACCGCTCAGACTGATCTTCAGATAAGAACTGTCGCTGATTGAGATTTTCTTCACCGAAAGCATTTTTTCTGTATCCACACCGGAAAACGTACTCAGATACCACTGTTTGTATTTATCATCGGACACACCTGTCACTAAAAGTTCTTCCTCTGCACTCACCTGATTAACGTTCTCAATCAGGGCATCATCCGAAATGGGCATAAGAGTCCCACCGCTGACTTTGGAACGTTTCAGGATCACACTGCCATTCTCCAGAACAGTATCTGTAATCATAATTCCGTCTTTCTCATAAGAGCCTGCTGTTTTTCCGGCGGAATCGATGATCTCCAGCCCGTACATCGGATGAGCCGTATATCTTCTATAAGAAGTATAATCTGATTTGCGGATCTTTCCTACAACCAGATCTTCATCAATAAAACCTGCTGCCAGAAGCTTTTCGCCCGACTTTGCATGAACCGTATTCTGATGCCCATCCTCCAGATAAAGGATCTGGATCTGTGAGGAGCCCATCTTTCCCCGATTTTCTTCCCAGGCGATCACACTGCTGTCCTCGCTGATCACCAGCGCATCATCCGCTACATTCTCGACAACCGTCATATATTCTTTTCCTGCAAAATCAATCGCATAGATCCTGCCGTTGAGCATGAGATAAAACAGCTCCGAGCTGTTTACATAAGCCAGCTGTCCGATTTCTTCCTTTAAAATAGAGTAAGAACGGTCAAACGGCAGATAAAAGATCTCTTCCAGCTGATTCTTTGCAGCATTATATCGGTAAAATACCAGACCTACCTCGCCTTCATGGATTCCGCTGTTCATATATCCGTACAGGATAAATGATGCATTCCCTTTGTCATCTACAGAAACCAGTTTAATATCATGTTCTCTGTAATCGGCGCGCACATCCGGTTCTTCCTGTTCAAAGCTAAACACCTTGACCAGCGTTCCTTCTCCGGTCTCCGTACTGCGGTTTACCCAGAGATTGCCATTCTGCACAAAGGCCTGGCTCATGCCCTTGCCGCTGTTCATCACATGAACCGAGCCATCTTCAATGATTCCAAGCCGGATTCTCTCTTCATCCGCTTCTATCGAGTCCTCTGTCAGAACCTCATTGGCCGTCCGCTCATAATTCAGCACAAACCAGTAGCCATTGGAAACCTGTACCGTAAAAATCTCTTCTACATTACAGACATGTTTTTTCCCATCCGAATCCTTAAAGGCAACTCTGGATTCCAGACGGAACGTACCAATACTGCTGTTGATATCCATCAGATAAACATGGCTGTCCCCCTGCTGTACAGGATTCAGATGATTCCAGAGCAGCCGGGAATAGGTACTGTTCAAAGTTACCTTGCCCAGAGAATTACCGGTATCCGTCGTCACTTTCATATAAGAAGCCATACCCGAGGCTTTCGTAGTATCAAGAGTTTTATCATGAAAATTCCGGATAAACTCCACCATATCATCTGTCTGCAGAGAATCCGAAAGCAAAATCCTCGTATAATACACAATCTTTTCATGCGTCTTCGTCTGCAGGATGATCTGAAGCTGGTATTCCTTCTCTTTCTCAAGAAGATTCTGAATCGGCAGCGTAACCGTCAGCACACTGCTTCCATCTGCATCTTCCATCTCATCCCATGAACTGACCTGTGTATTCTCCACCAGCTGTGTGGTATCCAGGCTGCGGATCTCATAACGAATTGCTTTTACCGCATCGTGGTCTGCTCTAATCCTCAGTTCAAGCTTCCGATCCGCACTCAAAGGAGTCACTGTATCACGCATATAGCGGTTTACCATCTCTGATGTATAACCATGCATGAGATTCATGTAATTTCCATCCACCTTCGTTTCAACAACCGGAAGCGTCGCCTCCTCCTGTTCAATCACCCTTGTTTTCAAAGGCTTCTCTTTATGGGACAGGAAAAAAACAACAGCAACTGTCCCCAGAAAAAGCAGAAGCAGCAAAATTATCCTGATAATTATACGTTTATACCTGCGCTTCATCTATATAAATAATCTCCATTTCATCAGATTCTGTAATCTCTTTGTAATCTACAAGCCTGTATAATTACAGGGCTTTCTTCATTTTAACAGTCCCATATTTGTTTGTCAAATTCAGGTGTTAAATCCCTGTTAAAAACCTTTTGCAAAAAAATTACATTTTCAAAATATGAGTTTTGCTCCGTTACAATTCCGTTATAATTCTGTACGGATATAAAAAGACTGCCGCAGCACCCTTTTCAATGCTGTGACAGTCCTTTATATCTTTGTTTCATCCCGCTATCCTTTTACTTTGTCTCTTTACTTCTTCTTCATGGTATTCAGATAACGGTAAACTGTAGGAATTGAACTTCCAATTTTTTCTGCCACGCAGGCAACAGAGCCTTTCATATAGAATGTACCCATCTCGTTCAGCTTGGAAACAATCTCAACCTTCTCCTTCTGAGAAAGCTTCGGATGATCCGTTCCGTAACCGGCCCATACCTTTTTCAGATTGTTATCCACCAGCTCGGTAACATTCATGTTAAAGTACTCTACCTTGTTGTCCGTCTGCGGCAGAATCGGCAGTTCTATCTTATCCGCAAATGACTTCAAAGCCTCCTGCATATTCTTTAATTCTGTGAAATCAATATTCAGACAAAGCATACCAACAATCTTTCCTGAGTCATCCCTGATAATCCAGGTAGAAGACTTTGTCATGCCTCCGTCATGGGCATAGCCGGTATAGCCTGCTACGTAGTCTGTATTGCTCTCATTTGCCTCTTTCAGAATCTTGAGTCCTAAATCTGTAAGCGGCGATCCTTTTTTTCTTCCGCTGATGTGTCCATTACGGATTGCCACAACTGAATTGTTGCAGTCCGTTACATCATGAAGGATGACTTCTGTGTTCCTGCCAAATGCATCAGCCAGGAAATCCACCAGCGAAACGTAACGATTCAAATATGGATTCATAATATACCCCCTGCATCCTGTTAATTCTGATGACACGCCTCTCAGCTTCATCTATTAAATTGTTACGTATAGCAGATGTAATGCTATCAGAAAGCCTACCAGCTGCAAAGCCGGGAATCATTTACTGAAAAATACATCTTTATTACCTTATTATACTACGATAATCTTATACTTTCTATAAAAATTTGTTTTTTCACTTTTGTTACAATAAAAAAAACTAAAAAAAATAGTGGTTTTCTTACATACTGCATGAAATTTTTTATTTTTTTTATTTACAGATACCGTTCTTTCGTCTAAACTGAAAGAAAATTAATCATAAGGAGTTTTATTATGCCCGGATATATTATTCATCTGGCTGCTGCCAAAGAGCTTCAGCCTGTACTGGAACAGCATAAACTGCTGAGAAACGATGATGACATCAATGCCTTTCTGGTTTCCTGCCTGATTCCTGATGCCGTTTCCGATAAAACCAAAACTCATTACCGTCAGACCGATGACAAAGCCATTCAGATTCGTTATCCACAGCCCTGGAGGTTCTGTGACGCCTATCCGCAGCTGATACACACGCCTGCCGGAATCGGTTTTCTTTTTCATCTTTATGTAGACTACCTCTTTTACCATGAATATTTTTCCAGACATGTGCTGCTTACGGATGCAGACCATGCGCTGCAGGTGCGAAAAGAAAAAATCGAGCTTGCCATTCTGCTGGACTATAATAAAATTGTATCCGGCAAACAATTTTTTATTGAAAAGCCTTTATATGACGACTATACCATCATCAATGCAATTCTGGAAAAAAAATATCAGCTGAGCTATGACTTTGCTCCTGTGGAAAATCCCGGTTTTGCTGAAATCGATTACAGCCGGATTGACGATATCAAACAGAATATCCTCTACTATTCCAAGCTGAGCCGACAGGCTCCCTCACATGAAACCCATGTATTAAAAGTGGAGCCGCTGCTGGAATTCATCCGCACAACCGCTCCACGTTTTATGAATGATTATTCTGATATACTCCTTAATGCTTTTTCCGCATTCACAAGAGTCTGATAATTGGTAACATAGCTTCTCTGAGCTGCACTCAGATCCGTGTAAACCTGTCTTGCCCACTCGATTTTCTTTCTCACACCATAGTTCTGTGAGGAAACTGTACCGATCCGTTTGATTGCATCGATACCAATCTCCGCTCTTTCGCGATCGGAGTGAGCTGTGGTCGCGCTTCTCTGTGTGCCATCCATACGATAACTGATAACAGGGGTTCCCTTATCTACCGTCTCATAGATGGTTCTTGCGGCATAGTACGGAAGATTGACACATCCATGAGAACCTTCGGTCTGATACAGAGAACCTCCAAAACGGCTTCTCCATGTAGCATCATGCATACCTACATTGCCTGCATACGGCATCCAGAAGGATGTCTCTACTCTGTAATAGTCGGAAGCATCGCCCACCATAGTATGAGCACGTTCCTTATATGTAATACCATATACACCTGAGGGTGTATTTTTAATGGAAGGCTTTCCGCTTACGAAATCAGTTTCCAGAATTCTTTTTCCATTCTTATAAAGGAACAGGCGCTGAGCGGTCAGATTGATCTCCACATAAGTATCGCCGTAATCCTTATCCCCGTAATTTGCCGCCGTCTGATAATAAACCGGCTTCAGTTCAACATCTTTCCCTTTTTTAACAGCTGCCGCCAGCTCCTCTGTCGTCGTAACACGGTTCATCCACCAGCCGTAATCTCCGCCTGTGATGGAAATCGTATTGCCATAGCTGGTTTTAAACTCTCTTGTTCCGCCTCCATTGTAGGTATCATACTTTCTGGCAAGAGAGTTGATATACTCTCTGACCTTTTCAGAATCCACCTTAACCTTGTTATCCTTGTTCACTGTCAGCCAGCCGGCAATCATCTCGCCGGTCACCTTCTCGGTATCATTGCCGAAGCGATAGGTAATCGTTGCCTTTGTCAGCTTATTCATCTGCTTCATCACAGAATTGAGCGTCTTGTCATCCTTATAAACAGCGGGTTTTTTATAAGCCTCTGCCTTTTCCAGCATATCCAGGTTAATCTCTGCCTGCATCTCATTCAGAGCATCCTCTACCATACCTGTAAAAATCTTCTTATCAAGGCGATTGTTTTCCTTCTCAGGAATGATAGAAAAGCCGTTTTTCTCATCATAATCAGAGATATAGGCATCCTTCGGTGCAAGAGCCTGTTTCTTATCCATACAGTTCATAGCCTTGATCCTGGATTCCAGCTTCTTTTCATCGTAGGAAAGCACAGATTCCAGCGTAATATCATCCTTTTTAAATAAAGCCACCGGCCATGCCCATTCGTTCTGCGCATCCTGTGCATCCTTTACACTGCTGCCAAAATCCATAGACATATCTATATCCTGAGATGTAATACGATCCTTTAAATCATTACGTCCTGTAATATTCAGAACATAGGTATCCATCACGGAAACCAGTTCCTTTTCTACTTCTGACCAGGTTCTTCCGGATGCATCTGCGCCATTCACACGGGTATTCGGAAGAAAACAGCCCTGATAATGCACCGCCATCCCAATATAAACGGCTGCCACTATCAAAATCACAACCCCTGATATAATCCAGGGTAATTTGCTTCTTGTTTCTTTTTTCTTCATAAAAAAACCTTTCTTAATGCTACACCTTTCCTGCCATATTGAAAATCAAAATCGGCTCCAAAACAACTGCCTGTGCCGGATTGGCAAATACCCGGCATGAGTACAAACAGTAACCTGAAACCGACATTACACATTGCTTATCATAACACAAAAAAACGCTATTTTCTTTTAAATTTCTATTAATAAACAAAAATATTAAGAAATTTTTTATTAAAATTTCCACTCTTTTCCAATTAATTCTGCAATTTTCCTGTAATAATTGTTACCGTTCGCACTCTCGCCGGGCACAGTAATCAATAATTTCCTCTGCACTCTCGCAGAAACGGCAAAGAGCCATCTGACTCTCCGTCATAAAATGCTCCTCCACACTATTTTGCAGTAATTTTCGAATCTGCTCATAATATCCGTTCACATTATAAATCCAGATTGGTTTATTATGCTGGTTCAGCTGCTTTAAGGTCAGGATTTCAAAAAACTCTTCAAATGTCCCGATTCCTCCCGGCAGCACAACAAATCCGTCCGAAAGTTCTTCCATCTTCTTCTTTCGCTCACGCATGGTTTCTGTCCATATCATCTCGCTGCATTCTTCAAACAGCACACCGGGTCTGTCAAAAAAGCGCGGAGCAACTCCGATTAATACACACTCGTCTCCCACACTGCGCAGACCTCTCGCAGCCGCTCCCATAAGTCCCGTTGCGCCGCCGCCAAAAACCATGCCAAAAGAAGCCCTTCCCAGCTCTCTTCCCAGCTCCCAGGCGGCTTTTTTATAGGATTCATCAATTCTGTCACTCGATGCACCATAAATACAAATGTTCATATTTTATTCTCCTCGTATAACAATTTTCATTGGTAACCAATAGAAACTGCTTGGGAAAATTATATACCATCCAGGCTTTATTTACAATCTTTTCCACCATTGCTTTCTTTGTAGATTGTTGCAATCTCTTATACTCCTTTCTTCATCTAACAATCACTTAATAAAAGTGGACGAAACTCTCCTTAAAACTTACAAACAAGAGTTTCGTCCACTTATATTTCAAAAGTTATCTGATCTGCTGCCCGATTGAACGGTATCCGCTTTTAGCGTCTGTTTTTAGCTGCAGGCTCGGTAGTTGAATAACCAAGGATTCCCGCTTATTATCCGAGACAATATCATTTTTGACAGAATCATACCAGATTAATCGGCGCTCCTGCCAGATAAGCTTTCAAGTTGCCGCATATAATATCAGCCCGTTTATACATAGCTTGTGTTGACGCAAACGCAATATGAGGAGTTGCAATACAGTTTTTAGCACGAAGCAGAGGATGATCTTCTGCAATCGGTGGTTCTGTTTCAAATACATCCACAGCAGCCCCTGCAATCCTGTTTTCATTCAACGCATCCGCAAGTGCCTGGCTGTCCACAATAGGTCCTCTTGCTGTATTGATAAAAACAGCATCTTTTTTCATCAATGCGATTTTATCTGCATTAATCATACCTATCGTCTGCTGATTCTGGGGAACATGCAGTGAAATAATATCACATTCTGACAGCAATGTATCCAAATCTGTAAAATTCACTCCGGGAATTTCTTTTCGTGTTCGCGAATAAGCATAAACTTCACACCCAAAGGCTTTGGCAATCGCTGCTGTGCGAAGACCAATTGCTCCCGCACCGATAATTCCGAATTTTCTGCCTTCCAGCTCAGGCCCGATTAATCCGGCTTTTGTACCACCTTTTCTGACAAAATCATTGCATGTAATAATATTTCGATAAAGGTTAATCACAAACCCAAAAACCAGATCTGCGACCGCTGAAGTGGAATAGCCTGCACAATTTGATACTTGAATTCCTTTTTGACGGCAATATTCCATATCAACATGATCATAACCGGTAAAAGCAACGCAAATATATTTCAGTTTTGGGCAATGCTCCATTACCTCACGCGAGTATTTAAAATTTGATAATACGACTGCATCAGCATCTTTGCTGCGCTCGATCAATGTCTCAATATCCTCTCTTCTTGTATTGTAATAAATAACCTCCATTTGATTTCCAACCGCAGTTTCTACTTTCTCAGTCAATACTTCATCAGGGATTCCAAGAGGTTCTAACACAACCAGTTTCATTGTACAATTCCTTTCTTTTAAATATATCTTGTTGATTTTGTTTACAGTCTGCTTTTAGCCTGCCTGGTTAGCAAGTGTATATAATGTTTCCGTCAGCACATCCGCACCGATTGCCAGATCAGAATAATCAGTCCATTCCTCTTTGCTGTGGCTGATTCCGTTTTTACTCGGGACAAAAATCATAGCAGCAGGTGCAAATCGGCCTACAAATAAGCTGTCATGATAAGGACCGCTTATCATTGTCCGGTAAGGGATTCCAAGTTTTTTACAGGATTCTTTTTCAATCTCCATAATTGTTTCATCACATCGAAGCGGCAGATCATGATTTTCCATTTTCATATTGATTTCAACTTTGCGTTCTTCTTCGATGCGTTCAGCTTCATATTTCAGGCTCTCAACAGCAACATCCTTTGCTTTCATATCAATAGAGCGGATGTCAATGGATATTTCCGTATCACCGGATATAACATTAATTGCATTCGGAAAAACATTGACTTTTCCTACTGTCCCTGTGATATATTCACTGGTCGACTTTTTAGTGATGTCTTCCAGACGAAGAGCCAATTCTGCTGCCGCCATGAATGCATCGCGGCGGTCATCCATAGAAGTACCTCCCGCATGTGACTGAACGCCGGTTATTTTCACGCTGAAATTTGTTGGAGCACAGATTCCGCAAACAATACCGATCGGAACGCCTGCTTTTTCAAGAATTGAATTTTGTTCAATATGTAGTTCTACAGAAGCAAATACGTCACCGGTCTGTTTTTGGATTTCGTGATAACGATTTTCATCATATCCAAGATCCTTTAGAAGCTGATAAAGACTAATTCCTTCTTTATCGTATAAAATTTTTGTATCTTCCAGTGAAAGAGCGCCTGCCATTGCACGGCTTCCCAGACACGATAGGCCAAAGCGCTCGGGTTCCTCCGAAGTATAAACAATTACACTGATATCCCTTTTGTGCTCCATGCTGCTATTTTTAATCAGGTGCAGCGCTTCCATACCGCACACGATGCCGGACATACCATCAAACATTCCCGCATTTGAAACAGTATCAATATGAGAGCCTGTCCATACAGGTGCAAGAGAAGGATCGCTTCCTTTTAAAGTACCAAAGATATTGCCGATTGCATCTTCTGTAACTTCAAGACCAAGTGCTGCCATCTGCTGTTTCACATAAGTTCTCGCCTTAAGTTCCGGTTCCGTAAATAAAATTCTTGTTGTTCCATCACCTTCGCCCGTCTGAAATTGATCAATTCCTTTCAGCCAGTTTTCAATTCTGTTTTTATCAGCTCTCTCAAGCACGCTTCATCCCTGCTTTCTATTTTAATTTTTAGTATGTTATAAAATAACATCACGATTACAGTCTTTCGAATAGATATAAGCAAATAAATCTCTTCCTACCCCATATGCGCACTGGGGAACATATGGTCCAAACCACATGAAATCATCTTTTTTGATTCCCATCCATCGATCATCCATAAAATACATACCTTCTCCGCTTAATATATACGCGCCATGTTCCTGCACATGTGTTTCGACAATCGGATGGCAGCCACCCGGCTTAAATGCAAGAATATGCATGTTCATATCAAATCCGATTTCTGTCGGAAGCAGATCCTTGATCAGCACATTTTCCATATCTTCATAAATGCGATATTCAATCTCATTCACATTTCCCCATACAATGTAAGGTGCATGTCCTTCGACCGGTATATATACCTGTTTATATAATAACAGTTTGGATTCTCCTATACTTTTAAATGAAATTCCTGTACCGGCTGGAGCATATACATAACCGCCTGAAGTGACCTCTTTTTTCTCTTCGCCTACACATACCTGAAGTTTTCCTGATGCACAGTACAAAAAGCTTTCAATTCCGCACTCGGCTGCCCATGCGCCAAGTGTTTTTCCATGGCTGCCCGCATCTACGACATACTGCACAAAGCTTGCTCCCATTTTCGGAGACGCTACAATACTGACACGGCACCCTTCGATTCCGGGAATTACATTGTTAACAAGTCCATCTTTCGGAATAACGGCCCATAATCCGGGTTTAACCACTGCTCTTGTAGATAATAAATCATTAGGATAACTCATCTTCAACACCTCTTTATTTAAAATTTTCTGTACCTGCTCTTACAATTACTGCTTATTGAAATTCCAGCAACCTGGTTGTATAATGCAGAGTAACAAAGGAGGTACAAAACAATGTTACTAACATTGCGCTGGCTGCTGGAGCAGAATCATGAATCTGAAAGTTTTACCTGTCTTGCCGGAAAGCAGGGAATTGATCGCCCGATCACCGGTATTAACATTATGGATAATCCGGACACGGTTCCCTGGCTCAAACAAAATGAACTGATTCTTTCCACAGGGTATATATTTTCTTCTACTGATATTTACAAAACCATTATTCGCAGTCTTCATGAAAAGGATTGCTGCGGTCTTGGTATAAAGATGAACCGCTACATGGACGTCCTTCCCTCCGAAATGATCGAGCAGGCAGATGAACTCGGTTTTCCGATTTTTTCCATTCCATTTTCCAGTACCATGGAGCAGATCGTCAATCTGGTCTATCGCCAGATGTTCAGCAATGAAATGAGCGAAAGTGAACGGATGATGACTCTTTATAAAAATATCACAGAAGCTGCTTTGAAACGTCATAGCATTCTGCCTGTTCTTGAAAGTATTTCTGCCGCTGTAAAAACTCCGGTTTTCCTTACAAATGCCGGTTTTGAACTGTTGGAATACTATATTCCCGGAAATCAGGATCTTTCTTTTCCATTTTCTTACAGCAAGGATTCCGATAGCCTGTTTTCTCAAGTAGATTCTATTTTCCTCCAAAATGAATACCGGAACAACCCTCTTCCCGTTCGCAAACATACAGTAAGCTTCGATAAGCAAATTCATACATATATTCTGTTTGCAATCATATATCAGAAATCATTACTGGGCTATCTGATCTGTATGGAAGGGGATCAGCCATTTTCTTCTTTTGAATATGAACTGATATCCAATCTGCATTCTGTTTTATGTATTACTTTTATCAAAAACACGATTCAAACAGAAGGGCAGCAGATTGACCGGACTTCTTTCTTTAATGAACTTTTATCCGGAACACTTAAAACAGATCAGGAAATTGAACCATTATGCCACCGGTATGACTTTGACTTTTTAAGTCCACGTATCTGCGCAGCAATACATATTGATCACTACCATGAGATGTCGATTGCTCGTCAAAAACCTTTTTTAAGAAAAATCATTGCTTCTATGCGGCAGGTACTGACTGAGAATCATATTGAATTCACATATACGATTCATGATAGTAACCTTGTTGTTTTTCTGTTTCTTCAGGAAATTGATTCTTCCAGACGGATGGAGACTGCCTGCACATGTATTACCGGAATCATACGGCATTTTCATGCGGAAGCGATCTATCTGACCGCCGGGCTGAGCTGCTGCATGAGTCATGCCTCGACAATATTCACCTGTTACATTCAATCAATCCGCGCACTTGAACTTGGAAAAAAGCTTCATCCGCAGGATATATGTTTCTGTTATAGTGAAGATCGGATTTATCATATTTTGTCATCTGCTTTTACAACTTCACAGCTGCTTGAACTATATACAAACATATTAAAGCCCCTGGATGATTTTGATATGAAAAATGATTCCAATCTTTCCGAAACATTGCATCAATATTTCCAAAATGGCATGAATATTGCAAAAACAGCAAAAACATTATATATTCATCGTAATACTATGATCTACCGAATGGAACAGATTCAGGAGATTATCAACTTTAATAGTAAAAATGCCGATGATATTTATCTGCTGCAAACAGCCTTTTATATCAAAAAACTTCTTTTTCTTTAAAATATTCTGCAAAATTCTTGTCTGCTGTATAAGACTTCTGAATACCTTTATACAGCAGATCATTTTTGACAATGAAACGCAGGATTATGAAAATCCAACGTAATAGAATCATCTGGATTGTAAATAACCAGTTCCTTTTCTATCCTGATTGCATCAATAGTACGGAAATACTCCTCTTTATTTTTATATAAAGGTCGGTAGTTCGCTTTTACTTTTTTCGCCATATGAGCGCCTGAACGAAGTAATTCGTAAACCAGAGCAGACAATATCTTTACCGGGTTGATCAGACATTTTTCTTTATCTGCAATATAATAGTCTTCACCATGCTGGTTTCCGACCGCACCGCAGCACAGAGGCTGTATAACCGGAATAACCGTAGAAAGATCTCCGATATCACTGCTTTGTGTATCCCACCCAAGATGTTCAATAACATCATCACCAAACAAATCTGTCATAACCTTTTCACATAGACGATTCATGATACGGTCGGAGTGAAATGGCATATTACCATGTTCATCTTTAATATCCACATGTGCTCCCATAGCTGCGGCAGATGCTGCCAGAGCCCGATTAATCGTAACATTTACTTCCAGCATTCTCGCCATTTTTGATGCTCTTACATAAGTATCCATCTTCACCTTGTCCGGAATGACATTTGCTGCCTGTCCTCCGCTTGTGATAATCGGATGATAACGAATATAATCACATTCTTTAAAAGTTTCTCTGAGAGCATTACATGCATTCAGACCCAGACTGGCAGCATATAAAGCATTAATTCCTTTTTCCGGAGCACCCCCTGCGTGGGCTGCAACACCGCTGTATTCGATATGTTTTGTAATACAGCCATCACAGCCATCGATCAGTTTGAATAGTTTATCTGGAGAAGTATCCGCATGAAACATGATTGCCATATCAACTTCATCAAATAACCCTCTGTGCAGAAACTCAATTTTCCCTGCTACATATTTAATTACCCCTTTGTGAATCAGTTTATTTCGATACTCCAGATCAATCGTTTCTTCTGCAGGAACCGCAACAAAACGAACAGAACCGGAAAGCTGTTTTAAAACCATTTCTTCTTTCAGAACAGCTGCTGCACCAAGCATACTCGCCGTCTGAATACAGTGTCCGCACGCATGAACTGCATTGGTTTCCGGATCGGCATCGGGATGATTGGCACACATCAACGCATCAAGTTCTCCCATAATTGCAACTTTCGGTCCCTTCCGGCCACTGTCAAGATCTGCAATAAATCCGGGAATTCCCCTCGTTGTATGAACCTGATATCCCAGTTTAGAGAATTCTTTTTCCAGATATTCACTGGTTTTCCATTCTTTATATCCAATCTCCGGATGTTTCCATATATATTCAAATGCGTTGAATACCAGTTTTCTTTTTGTATCAGCCAAAGACATAATATCCTGCAATTCCTTACGCAAATCAATCACCCCTTTACCGACTTTCCAAACCCTTTTTTTACAGTAATGCCGCTTCCGTCATAGATCGATACGCCTCGCAGGAAGGTTTTTTCAATACTTCCTTTCCCACGCATCCCATGAAAAGCAGTTAATTTCACTTTATAAAACAGCTGGTTTTGATCGATAATCCATTCTTTTTCCGGATCAAAAATAACAAGATCCGCATCAAATCCAACTCGAATTGCTCCTTTTTTCCCATAAATCCCCCATCTTTTTGCCGGGTTTGAACTGAGAATGCGTGTAAGAAAGGTCGGAGAAAGATTCCTTTTATGAACAGCTTGATCAAACATGGTTTGAAACATAGTCTGAACACCGCTGATTCCATAGCCGGACTGACAAGCCGTCTGATAGTCATCGTTTCTGTTTTCTAACAATCCTGGAGAATGATCAGAAGCAATATTGCTGATTACCCCTTTTTTCACATATTCCCATAGTTCATCCCGACTTTCTCTGCTTCTTAAAGGTGGTGCACATCCATAAGAACAGCCTTTAAGAAGATAATCCTGCTCTGTAAAAACAAGAAAATGGGGACAGGTTTCAGCTGTGATGTCAATTCCGTCATCCTGGGCTCTTTCTATCCTGCGAGCTACATCCGGGTGGCTTACATGGCAAATATGTATTTTTGCCTTTGTTTCCCTTGCCAGTTCAATCATATTTTCCGTTGCAATCAATTCACTTGAGAGAGGACGTGAATTCAAAAAATCCTGTCTGCTGCCAGCAGTTTCTTTCAAGATTCTTTCTTTTTCAAAAGAAATAATAGAAGCATCTTCACAATGAAATCCTGCCAGCCCATCAAAATCTTTTATTCGCATTAGCGCCCGGCGAACTTCTCCTAAAGAAGGGGCATCAAAATCATTTCCTCCACCCGACAAAAATGCTTTAAATGAAATCGCCCCGCTTTTATGCATATCCTGAAGAAAAGGGATACTACGGGGTGTTAATCCACCCCAGATGCCAAAATCAACATAAGATTCCTGCAATAAAAGTTTCTTTTTCAGAGCAACAGCTTCTGCATTCAATACGGATGGAGTATACAGATTTAACGGCATATCAATGCAGGTTGTCACGCCGCCTGCCGCAGCGGCCATTGTAGATGTCTGCATATCTTCGAAATCGGCCTGATATTCACCGATATGCATATGACTGTCAACCGCTCCGGCAAATATAAGCTTTCCGGATGCATCTTCTGTTGTGCTGGCCTCGTACCTCTCAGTGCCGGTACAAAGCATACTTATTTTCCCATCTTTTACATAGATATCTGCGGAATACATCCCATTTTCATCTACGATTGTTCCATCTTTTATCCGTAAATCAAACATATCCTGCTCCTTTTGTATATTTGAATATCCTGGAAAGTAAAATCTTTGTTTTCACAAATCAGATTTCAACAGCGCTTCCTGCAGCATCCTTTTTCCATTTGAAAAGAACATTTTCAACTAATGTGAGAATTCCGAAAATTACGGAATACATCAGACCGATTACAATTGCTGCCATGACCATGTCGGACATTTTAAACCAGTTTTTAGAAAATACGATGATATAACCTAAACCGGTAGATGCCCCCATCATTTCAGCAACAACCATTGCACCGAAAGCAGTTCCAAGCGCACCTTTTGCACCGGCGAAAATATGCGGAAATGCAGACTGGAATTTCACGGCGGAAAATACCTGCAGCGGACTGGCTCCCAAAGAAATTGCAGAACGAATCAAGACAGAATCTGTGTTTTTTATTCCATTTACTACATAGGAAATCATATAAATAACAGTTGCATAAGTAATCAACACGATTTTCGAAGATTCACCGATTCCAAACCATAAAATAAACATTGGAAGAAATGCCATAATGGGAATCGGTCCGAAAAGATTCAGAATCGGAGATACAATATTATCAACGATACGAAAGCTTGCAATCATACTTCCGAGAACCACTGCAATTATAACGCCCAAAATATATCCTGCAAGAACGCGATACAAACTGATTCCCAAATGTTCCCATAAAGTTCCTGCTGCAAAGTAATCTATCGCTGCAGCTGCTATTTCAGACGGCATCGGAAGAAATTTCGGTTCAATCCAGTTCATGCTTAAATTTATTCTGCCGAAAAGCTCCCAGATAAGAAAGAAAGCTAGTAATGACAGGATCTTAAAATATTTATCCCTTTTTTCCCTCTGTGCTGCTGCGGTTTTATACGATACCATTTTTGTTCTCTTTACCATACTTTATCACTCGATTCTACTTTATTCTGTTATTACAGCGTCATGTGCTGTGCCGGTAATCGCACGTTCAAACTGCTGGACATAGGCTGCAAAACGTGGATCATTAATATTTCTGGAACGTGCAAGATCGATTTTTTGATCCATAAATACCTTTCCTTTTTGCAGAATCAATACACGGTCTGCGAGGTATACAGCTTCCGGTACGCTATGTGTAATAAAAACAACTGTTTTTTTAGTAAGTTTCCAGATCCTCTCAATCTCGCGCCGCATAGAATCTCTTGTAAGTGCATCCAATGCTCCCAAAGGTTCATCCATTAATAAGACTTCCGGTTCATTCGCAAGCGCCCGTGCAATACCTACACGCTGCGCCATACCGCCGGACAAACCCATAGGGTATTTTTTCTCATAACCGGTCAGCCCCACCATTTCAATATACTTCATTGCTATTTCTTCCGCATTTTTTATCTTTCGCATATTCAGACCAAACTGGATATTTTTTGAGACATTTCTCCAGGGAAAGAGCGCATGCTGTTGAAAGACAACCCCACGCTCCGGTCCGGGACCATGGATTTCTGTTCCATCAAGCAATATGTTTCCTCTATCCGGTTTCAAATATCCTGCAAGGCAATTCAGCAGTGTGGATTTTCCGCATCCGGATTTACCAAGAACACAGATGAATTCACCTTTTTCGATTGTTAAATTCAGGTTATTTAAAACATACTGCATTTCACCATCTTTTTCTTCATAGGCCTTATACAAATGGTTAATCACAACTGCCATATTTAACAACTCCCTCTAATTTTCCATTTTTACATTCTGTATACTACTTATTCGCTGATTGTCACCAGAGCCGGATCAACCGCCTTCAGAATTTCTGTATTGGCATACTGATCAAATGTGACAAGGGATGTATTTAATCCGGATTCTTTCATATAAGCAGCCAGCTCATCTCCGGCTGTTTTAAAAGTATCATCATAGACAACGGCATAATCATTCTTTTCCATAATTTTCACACAGGTTTCTTTATCAAGATTGATCTCTTTGGAAATAATTTCTGCAGCCTGTTCCTTATTGGAGTTAATATAATCGGTTGCTTTAATCATGGCTTTTACATAAGCCTCACATGCTTTTGGATTTTCTTCTGTAAATTTTTTGCTGGCATCGATTGCCACCATAAAGTTCAGGTAATCAACGTCTCCTGTATTTTCCGGAAGATAAGACTGTGTTCCGGTAAATAAAACTTTTCCTCCGGCATCTTCTGCTTTAATTCCCCAAGGTTCCCATGCGGCAAAGAAATCAATCTGTCCGCTTTCCAGAGAAGCAAGCATATCCGATGCCTGAAGGTTTACCAGCTGGATTTTGTTATAATCAACGCCAAGATCCTGACACATATTTTTCACGGCCACAATGACACCTGCTCCATCCGTGTATCCCATTTTTTTACCTTCCAGATCTTTTGCGCTATTTACAGTAAGCTCAGGACCGGCTACAACAACCTGTGTATTTCCGGCATTTACAACCGGTGCCAGCAGACAAACTTCGCTGCCTTTATCAACCAGGTTGATTGCCTGATAATTGGAAATGGAATAAAACTGTGCTTCGCCGGAAGCAACCATTGTAGTGGAAACAGAAGGATCTGTTAAAAGCTGAAGATCAACATCCAGCCCTTCCTCTTCAAAAAATCCTTTTTCCTTTGCTATGATCTGCTGACCGGATATCTGTGGATCAAATTCACCTAAAGCAACAACGGAAGTCAGCTTATTTTCTGAAGAATCCGGATTGGCTGCCGTTTCGGTATCTTTTCCTGCACATCCACTGAATATCATCATACCTGCCATTACTGCTGCTGCTAAACTTAAATACTTCTTTTTCATAGTCCAACACTCTCCCTTAATAATTTTAAAACAAAAGGCGTATCCGCCTGCATTTCCACCATGCTAACCGATACGCCTTTGTATGCCCATTATCTTAGTACAGCAAAATAAAAATGTCAATATACTTCTAAGTCTTCCGATTGGACACTTTTTTACATATTTTTTCAAAATAAATCCGTATTAATTTCTTTTGTTTTTTGACTTAAAACCCTTATTTTAAAGCATTTTTTTAAATCCTTTCATAATATTTTCATGAAAATATTATTTTTGTTAATTAGGCACTATGCCTAATGTAACCCTCAGGATTTTGGTCATAAAAACTCGCACAAAAAACAGTAATCAGGCATTGTGCCTAATCGTCTTCACGGATTACTGTGCAGTATGCATCCTCTGTTTCATAGACAAACAGAAAACACTATGTTAAAGTGAAATCTACATAGCTGAGAGCACCTCGTTCCTTAATCAGGAATCAGGTGAGAACACGAAAGCTGTGAAAATGAAGAAAGGAATTAGATTATGAAAAAAAGTAAAGTAATTACCATTACAAGACAGTTTGGAAGTCTTGGACGTCCAATTGGCAAAATTGTGGCAGAAAAGTTGGGATATCGCTATCTTGACCGTGATATTCTGGAAGCAACTGCAGAAAAAATGGATGTTAGTCTTCATTCTCTTATTGCATTAGATAACAGAGGAATCAGCGGGTACCATAAAATGGCTTATCCGCTTGGTATCGGAGACGGGATTCGTCAGGAAAAAATGTTCAAAATTCAAAGTGAACTGATTCAAAAATATGCATCGCAGGAAAATTGTGTAATTATTGGAAGATGCTCCGATTATATTCTCCGTGAATTTGATAATGTTCTGAGCTGCTATATTTATTCCCCCTATGTGCGGCGAATTGAAAACAGTGTCGATGAACTCGGATTTACCGCAGCAGAATCAAAAATCATTGTTGACGAGATTGACCGGGCACGCGCTCAATATTATAAGCATTATACGCATTGTGAATTTAACACAACCTGTTTTCGTGATCTTCTGATCAACAGCTCCGTTCTTGGAGTAGAGGGAACAGCCGATATGATTGTACAGTTTGCACGCAAAAAATTTGATTTAACATGAGCCAATCCCGGCTGAAAAAAACCATTGTCTGAGCTGAAAATCCAAAAAGATTCCTGTAACAGAAAGTTATTAACGACCAAACGAGACAGAATACTGGATTCTATTACAGGAATCATAACTTCAGTTCTCTTTTCAGAATTCACTTTTGACGTCAAATGCATGGTTCCAGTTTTACAGCACTTACAATTGTTTTCCAAAATTATCATGGAATTCCGGCAGATAATATGCTATTATTTTTCTGGCATTTTTATCTGCCTGTATAAACTCTCCTTTTTACAATCAACTATGCCTGTATAAACTCTCCTTTTTACAAACAATAATGTATGAAATAATAGATCTGAAATAATTTATCTGAAACAGGAAGCTCATTGGCTTTAGACAATAGGGCTTCACATTATCAGAAAGGTAATCTGCTGATGACAAAAACATATATCAAACATCTGAATATCGTTGCGATTCCGCTGATTATTCAGTTTATTACGAATTATATCCTTGGGCTTACAGACCAGGCAATTATTGGAAGGATTTCTACAGAGGCTTATGGCGCTGTCGGGGTCATTAATTCTTTTAACTTTATGCTTCTTGGGATTGTAGGAAGTACGGCAATTATTTTTAATATTCGTGCCGGAAAAAGGTTAGGATGTAACGATGTGAATGCCTTCCGACAGGAATTTGTCGCTGCAATACTTCTGGGGCTGATGATCGGCCTGACGATTTCAGCAGCTGTATTTGCAGGAAAATCGTTTGTTTTGCGAAAAATTTACGGATTTAAGGGAGAAATTTTCACGGAAGGAATTAAATTTTTTACCTATATTTGTCCCTATAGTTTGCTGCAGATGCAGCTGTTTATATTCGGTCAGTATTATAAGATAAAGAGGAAAACCAACTGGCTGTTAGCTGGGTCTCTTATTTCTTCTGTTTTAAATATTGTACTGGATTTTTTGTTTGTGCTGGGTGGATTTGGATTTCCACGTTTTGGAGCATCGGCTGCAGCTGCAAGTACGATTCTTTCCATGGCTGTCAATCTGTTGATCTTATGGTATTACAGCCGATTCGATATTGAGGTTCATTTGGCAAAATTGCCTCTGTATTTTAGTATTGCAAAACAGCAAATGATAGACAGTATCCCTCTTATGGGACAGGAATTTTTTGAGGGCAGTGTCTTTGTAGTTGTATTGAATTCGATTATTGCAAGAATTGGCGTGATCGAACTGAGCGTTTATTTGATTTTGCAGCAGTTGATTAAATTTTTGCTGGTTCCAATGAATATGTATTCTTCTGCTGCATTGACTTTGATCAGCCAAAGCAGAAATGATAAACAGGCTTTGAAGATTTTTCCTCGTTTAGCCAGTGTCCTCTCCCTTGCCATGTATTTGCTGATTGCTGCAGTTCTTTTAATTTTCAGGAACCAGGCGGCACATATTATCACGGATGACTTACAGGTAATTTCAAAAACCTCGAAAATACTGCCATTAGCCGTATCCTGCTATCTGTTTCAAATACCGGCAGTTATGTATAAAAATGCGTTGTTTGCCCTGGAAAAAAGCAGTTATGTATTATATAGCACAGCGATTGTAAACACGATTATCTTAGGTGCAGTTTCTTTTTTACTGGTATTTGGAAAAATTGGTTTGCCGGAAATCCTGGGCTGTCAGTTTTTTACTTTTGTTGTTCTGTTTTTACTTTATAGATGGAAATATTATAAATAGAAAGAGGCAGAAAATCTGCCTCTTTAATAATCATTAAGAATGCCGCCGGGCATAAAAACTTCCAATGTCTAATATATCGTTATTGCCATTGCCTTCAGAATAATACCGGCTTCTGCCTTTTCAGATTCCTGAAATTTCGCCTGCACAATTCCTGCCTCTATACTCTGATTCTTCCAGTTTTTCTCGTAATCGAAGGAATATACCTCCGACTCATCAAACTGCTGTTTTTCAATGCCGGTATAATCTACTGTCACCTGCGCTACATCACCTGCAGCTACATAGAAAGTATTCCCTTTCTTTAAAATCATATCCTTATCCGCTGTAAGATTCTTAGATGTAATCTTTTCCCCAAATGCACATATAAGAAGCTCATCCAGATATTCCTGATTCATTTTAAAGTACTGCGTGTGGTTTTTTCCTTTCTTTTCTACCTTTTGAAACGTATCCGAATCAAACAGATTCACATAAGAATAGACATACTCACGCATCAGCTGTTCATCTGCATCTTCACGGTAAAAACGGGTAACTTTTTCCTGTCCCATAGCACAAACCATAGCCGCCAGCACATTGTCCATGGATGCGTAATTATAAACCAGTATATCGGTAACCAGCGTCTCTCCTTCAGAGAAAGCTTCGCTGCCATCCTCGGACACATCGCTGTCCGTTTTTATCTTTTCCTCATCCAATTCTCCTGATCCTGTATCAGAAACCTCTGTATCTGTCTGTTTTCCCTTCCCTGAAACATCCTTTCGGCTGTCAGTCTGAGCGGAACAGGCCAGCAGGAAAATACTGATTCCTGCACATAAACACAGAAGTAATAATCGATTCAATCCGGCTTTTTTCATCTCTAAACGCCTCTCCTTCATACTCAGCCCAGTAAAAAAAGAATCCCGCAATCCTGCGGAGCTTTCTATAGAACAGGAAACGCGGTTTCATATTCTATATCTGTAAAAATACAATGGGCCTAGTTTACTACACCCATTGTAACATCATCCTGAGACGTTTTTCAATATATTTTTTGCTAATTACAGCAGAAAAAGATAAACACATACATAATGGCAGAAGCTTCCGGCCATTACAAATACATGAAAAATTTCATGAGAACCAAAGTTTTTATGAAGCTCATTAAAGACAGGAAGCTTTAATGCATAAATCACACCGCCTACAGTGTACATGATTCCGCCTGCAAGCAGCCATAAAAACTGTGTTGTATTTAAAGCAGCCAGAATCTGCGGAAACGCAAATAAACAGATCCAGCCCATGGCAATATAGATCACGGAAGAAAACCACTTGGGACAGGTTACCCAAAGTGCCTTTAAAACAATCCCCGCTGCCGCTACCACCCATACTGCGGCCAGCATAAACAGACCTGTTCTGCTTTTTAACATTAATACACAAACAGGAGTATAAGTCCCTGCAATCAGTACAAAAATCATCATATGATCAATCTTTTTCAGTATAAGATTGGCTTTGCCTGATATATTAAATGAATGATAAATCGTGCTTGCCGCATAAAGCATCAGCATAGAAAGCATAAATACGCTTAAACTCACCATTCCAACCGTATTCACATGAACAGCAGCTCCCTGAATCAATAACGGAAAGGCTGCAAATAATGCCATAATAAATCCAATAAAATGTGTCAATGCACTTCCCGGATCTTTCACCCGGAACAAATAAACCGTCTGCATCGCAGATGCCTGAAGCATAGAACTACGCATATGAAAACCTCCCTTTTTGTAAGTAGTTTTAATTACTACATGTCGTAATCATAGTACTCTATTATATGATTGTCAAGGGTTATAATGTGAATTTTTTATTAAGAATATAATGTGATACTTTCATAACGATTATAATGT
>JAUNPP010000158.1 GCA_030536685.1 Lachnospiraceae bacterium | reverse complement strand
CATGCCCGGAGGATGTTCTGTTTCACCTCTTCACTGCCTTCAATTAAATCAGCAAAACCGCCCTTCACCACCTCATACCGCACCGGACAGGAGAAGGAAGCCGCATGTCCGGCATCCCCCGGAATCCGTGGGGTAACAGTAGAAAATACCAGAATGCCGATGTACTGACCATAGTAAGGATGTCCTGTTAAAATTTTCATATTGCTTCACTCTCTTCCATCAAAATCACTTTTCCGCCTTCTTGAAAGTTCGTCCCCAGCCGGTAAGCATGGAGAACAGCATTACTATACCAAGGCCCCAGCCGTGGAAGGAATACAGGACAACTGCATTGACAGAGAAATTAACCGGTGCTCCGGACCCGCCGGCAAACATATAAGCCAGGAGCGGGGCAAAACCATACGGAATCAGGCACATTGCAAAACAGGATACCGCATCTAGGATATTTGCACTTCTGTCCGGTGTAATATTATGCTTTTCAACCAGAAGACGTTTCGCAATCGGTCCCTCCATAACAATAACAACACTGTTGGCAACGGTCAGCAGACACAGAATCACATCAACAAGCGCAACGGTCAATTCTGCAGACTTCGGGCTTTCCGTATACTTGCTCAGCTTATCCAGCATAAAATCGAAAAATCCACCTTTATCTAACAGATTAATCAGGCCCATCAGCAGCATTGCAAATACTGCAATATCAATCAGGCTGTTTACACCGCTTACTATAACACCGCCTACCGTAAAATTATCCATATCCACAACCAGAATCTGCGAAACCGGAAGCAGGCCGGAAGCAACGCCCAGAATCAGTCCAACCGCAGCGGCACTGGTAAGCGCAACAATCAGATGTACACCACGATACATCATGATGATTAACAGCGCCGGAACAATCAGCATAATCAGCCCCTTAGGAGAAATCTCGCCAACATAGGAAAGATCCAGTTCTCCGGCCTTGCTGCCCATACCACCAAATACAACAAACCCTACTGCCGCAATTGCGGCTGCAGAAAATGCATATTTCAATCGGGAACGAACTACATCTGAAACCTCCACACCCTGCGAGTACGCAGAAGCAATGGTTGTATCCGAAACAGGTGCGATATTATCGCCAAAGTATGCGGCACTGACGATCGATGCCAGCATAACCGGTGGATTTGCGCCAAGAGCTACACCAACTGGATACAAAATCGGCGCCAGAGAAATAACCGTGCCCAAAGCAGTACCGGTTGCGGTAGACAAAAGACTGCCGCAGATAAACGTAATCAATGGGAATAATGCACCATTCACGCCAATCTTCACACACAGCCAGATCAAACCCTGAACTAAACCGGTTGCTTTCATGATTTCTGCCACAATACCGGCCAGAAACCAGGCCATCAGCATGATTGCTACCATCTCATTTGCCATTCCCTGGATCATGATGTCCGCACAGCGGGTCGGGTTTTTCGCAACAATCAGTGCAGCCAAAATTGCAGCCAGAGTAGGAACCCAGAATGCCATAGGCATCGCCTGACCAAGCACGGACAGCCAGATAATGCCTGCAAACAGAACAATAAAAGGTACAATTAAACCAAACATTCCTCCACGAAATTCAATTCGCTCTTTCTTGACTTCAGTAGACATAAGACCCTCCTTATTTTCTTTTCATTTCAGCGTTAAGTACTGTAAATAAACGAAGAAAACCGGACCTGTATTAAAGTACTGTAACACGCCGGAAAACACATGAAGCACACACGAATTTTCCAGCCGTTCATGGCTTTAACAGTGCACACTGCTGTTGTTTGGTGATTTTATTATAGCAAAGCCATATTATGTTTTCTGTTAACTAGCTTACAAAAAAATGTAAATTTTTAGGGCGTTTTTTTGTCGATTTGTTCATTTTTATTTTTGCAAGTTGCGCCGCCAGACACAAAAAACAGCAGCCCTGACATCAGCCAGAACCGCCGTTTTATGAGGAGAATCTTATCTTCCTTTGTATAACATGGTTATATGCGGCACATCCGCAATCGTAAATATTTCAGAAACTGTAACAAAACCAAGTTCCTGATAAAAATGTTCCAGATAAGCCATTGCAGATATCTGAATTACCTTGCACTCATTATCCTGCAGAAGTTTCTCGCAGGCAAGCCTTACCAATTGGGAGCCAAGTCCCTTTTCACGCGCACCTTCCTTTACCGAAAGCCGGCCGAATGCGTTTGCATTATAACCGTCATAGTGCAGATCTGCAGGAAGCAGACGCACATATCCCTGAATCACACCATCCTCGTCCCGCGCTACCAGATGCAGGGCCTTCTGATCAAAGCCGTCCAGATCACGGTAGATATTGCCCTGACCCAGTACAAATATTTCAAACCGGTGTGCGAGAATTTCATACAGAGTCTGGGTATCCAATTCAGAGAAGGTATAAAACCGAAACTGCATGGAATCATTCCCCCTTTCTATACTGCTGAAAGGATACGGTTATCTTATCCCTTGTAATCAGGCTCACGTCCAATCAGAGCAATCAACTGCTTCATGGCTCCAATCATAGCGTCAATATCATCATGGTTATTGAAATACTGGCAGGAAATACGGAATCCGCCGATATAATCGGTAAATCTCTGTGCAATGAAAATGCCGCGTGCATGCAGATCCTTCAGAATCTTACGGTCAACATCCAAATCATCATACAGACGTGCAATGATGATACCGCCGCGGCGGCCCGGATCACGATGCGTAATAACGGTTCCGCCGATTGCCTCAATCTGATCCATGCAGTACTCGCCTAATTCCCAGATATGTTCCTGAATGTTCTCAATACCAATCTCATTTACCAAACCTAAAGACTCCCCAAGCGCGATTGCTCCGGTGTAGTTGGAGGTTCCGCCGATTTCATACTTGCGTGCAGTCTCAGGGAAAGTCCAGTCATGTACCGACGGCGCTGCCGGATTCTCCCAGTATGCACCCCAGCCGCCTTCCGGCACTGTGGTATTCAGATATCCTGCATAGCTCTGTTTAATCTTTGGAAGAGACTCTTTATTTACATAAAGAATACCGGTTCCGTAAGGGCTGTTCAGCCACTTGTGACCGCCTGCAACTAAAACGTCAAAATGAATTTCCTTGGTATCAATCTTTGTAACACCGACCTGCTGTACCGCATCGACTACCAGGAAGATTCCCTTTTCTTTACAAAAATCGCCAATTGCCTTCATATCACTTGCCCAGCCGTTACACCACTCCAGCGTAGACATTACGATAATACGCGTCTTCTCATCTGCTAATGCTGCGAAATCTTCTGCTCTGAAACGATTGTCCGGAGTCTTGCATACACGAATATCGATATTCTTCTGCTGGCGCATCATACACCAAGGCAGTGCAACCTGGATAAATTCCAGATTAGTGGTAATAATGTTGTCGCCTTCAGCCAACTCAATGCCCTGTGCCGCAATGTTCAGACCATGAGACGTACTCTCAACCAGAGCAATTTCCTCCGGATCCGCGTTCAGCAGCTTTGCAGCTTCTACATATGCTTTATGACGCAGGGAATCCATTGCAATATGATGTGCACTGGAGTTTGCTTCTTCCTGAGTTGCAGTCATATCTGCAAATGCTTTTACCGCACGTACTGTACGCTGAGGAGCAAAGCTTACACAAGCTGCGTCCAAAAAAGTCATTCTCTCCAGTACCGGCCACTCTTCGCGACGAAGTTTATCAAAATCGTATGACATACTAACATCCTCCATTCATTTTTTGCTAATTTTTTATTTTTTGCTAAAAACAATACATTGTCATCGAACATGTGCTACAATTTCAATCTCACAGGCTGCTCCCAACGGCAGACTGTTTACACCCACGGCACTGCGGGCATGCTTCCCTGCATCGCCAAAAATCTCACCCAACAGTTCTGAAGCCCCGTTTACCACCTTCGGCTGTGATTCAAAATCCGGTGTACTGTTTACAAAACCGACCACCTTCACAATCCGCTCTACTCGATCCAGGTCGCCGACCATACTCTTCAAAACTCCTAAACAGTTTAATGCGCTGAGCCTTGCTGCCTCATAGCCTTCTTCTATCGTCATGTTTTCGCCCAATTTTCCTTTATGAAGAACACCATTCTCTGTTGGCAGCTGCCCGGATGTATAGACCAAGCATCCATCCTGTACTCCTGGAACGTATGCAGCAACCGGCTTTGGAGCCTGCGGTAAAACATACCCAAGTTCTTTCATTTTTTCTTCAATCCTGCCCAAGAAGATACCTCCTTCCGTTCATATTTTCGTGTGTGCTTCACGTTGATATTAGGATAACACCTTCATATTTTGAATTCTATAAACCAGTTTACAAAATTCGTAAAATTTTGTCTTTTTAACATATAAGAGATATTTTATATAACTATTCGCCTTGACAAATGCTTAAAATTAGTAAATAATAAAGCAATGGAAGTATACTTTATGTTAACTTTATTTTGTAACTCGAATGATTCACTTGGGGGTAAAACATGGACAACACACTTAACTTTTCTTCACCATGGATTGACGGGGATTTGGATGTATGGTCCCCGCTGACCCATAATCGAAAACCAGAAAAAGCAAAAAAAGAATTCGTTCTCTATCATCAGGGTGATAAACCAGAATATGTGTATCTGGTAATGAAGGGACGCCTTCGCATTACCAGCTATCAGCCAAACGGAAAAGAACGTCAGATTTATATTGCAGAAAAAGGCTGTCTTGTGGGCGAAAAATCTGTTCTTCTCCATCAGCCACATACATTTTCGGCCGTAGCAATTGTAGATTCTTTAGTATACAAAATCAATGTTCATGACTTTTTTAGCATCATGGAGAAAAATTTCAATCTTTGTCAGTCTGTCATGCAAATGATCTGTAAAAAGCAGGAGATCTTATATCATCATCTGCTTGGAAATTCTTTTTCACAGGCCTCGCAGCAGATTGCACGTGTTATCCTCCACCTTGTAAAACAATATGGCGAGCCGGTTGCAGACACCTTTAAGATCAGCATCCGGTTTACTCATCAGGATGTTGCCCATATCACCGGAATCAGCAGAGTTACAGTAAGCAACACCTTCAGCAAATTTACCAACGAAGGAATTCTGGACAAACAGGACAGCCGTTTCATTATTCGAGATCTTGACCGGCTTCAGGAATATGCCGACGGTGAGCAGGAATTCTAATCCTGCCAATGTTTAATATCTTATTTTCATCAAAACAAAAGCCGCCATTTTTATCCCGGTCATATCAGTCCAATATGCTTAGGGAACAAAATAGTGGCTTTTTATTAGATTTATTCTCCGCAGAAACTACAGTAAGGTAAATAGTAATTTGACGCTTACAAATATCTTATAACGTAAGCGCAGGATTTGACGCTTACTATACTTGTCAGATAATATACCGGCCAAACAATCTTTCACTTAAATGACACTGCAAAGTTTTGCAATATCCAGGTACAACGAACATGAGGGGACCGGATGTATTCTGGCGAAATCCGGATTTTGATTACAGATACTGGGCAGATTTTTAAAGATGTGGTAAAAAGGGACATTACCCAACGACATGCCGGTCTCAATTCTGATAGCAGAACCGCCGACTTCGCTGGGAATGCCCCTAGCACCAACAAGCAAACGGAAGACCAAGCTATCCAGGCCGGCCGCTTAGGTGATAATACCATTGTATCAGACAGGAAATAGGTCCGTCAAGAATATTTCGGTCTACAACACGACAAAACCTGAATGATTCACTTTTACCATTTTCGCTTTTTGTCTTTTTTAAGAATTTAATACCTCTAAATGTTTTATTGGACGCAATCCGATTACGTAACGTTTTTTCTCATTGATAGCTTATGTTTTGATGCACCTGCTATCTTCAACATACTCAGACTCCACTTTCTGATTATGTTCAGATTTGGGACTGCCATTTTATCAATCGTTGTATTTGCATCTTCGCGAAACGTCACATTCAAATGCCAATGCATGCTCTCTATACTCCAATGTCCCCTTACTGCACGGCTTATCAATTCGATATCTCCCTTTAAGTTGCTTATAAAATACCGGCATTCTACCGTTGAATTCCCGTTTTTTCCCATCATCTTCCTTTCCATAGTTCTCTGCATCTCAGCATCCATGCACTATGGTATTAGCGGTTCTGTAACATCTGTATTCGAATTTTTACTGTTATTCATCTTAAGAATTTCAATCCACAAGGCTCTCACGAGCCTTGACGAACACGGACCTCCCCTCCGCACTGCCTGACGAGATTTCAATCCACAAGGCTCTCACGAGCCTTGACGATGAGAGCTTCCAGTTTCCGGTCATTTAATTTATTTCAATCCACAAGGCTCTCACGAGCCTTGAC
>JAUNPP010000157.1 GCA_030536685.1 Lachnospiraceae bacterium | reverse complement strand
TCTTCTCTGAGTCTGTCAGCCTGCTGCTTCCTCTGATAACCAGATTTGCCTTCAGCTCTATGTGACGGATTCCATCCTCTTCCTTTCCCTGAATCTGTTCCAGAATCCGCTCCACCGCAGTCCGTCCCATCTCATCGATGGGTTGATTCACACTGCTCATCCCAGGCAGAATCCTTTTGCTGATAAATGTATTATCAAATCCCACCAGAGCGGCCTTATCAGGAATCGAAATCCCGGCCAGTATCATGGCATTCATCACGCTCAGAGCTTCCATATCGTTCAGCACAAAAATCCCCGCCTTATTCGGAATCTCATGCAAAAACTCAATCAGCAGCCTGAGCATCATCTCCTTGTCACTCTCCCAGAAAGCAGTCAGATTCTGGCGGGTATCAATTCCGCCTTCCGTCAGCCCCTCTTCAAAACCAAGGAACTTTCGATCCTTCTTCTTTCCGATAAAGACAAACTTTTCAGCATGAACCGATATCAGATGCTCTGCCACCATCTTCCCGGCCTTTCGATGAGAAACAAACACAGAATTGACAGCCTCCGCCCGATTCGTAAAAATCATCCACGGAATCGTAAGCTGGTAAAACGGCTTCAGCCCCTCTTCATTTGTATGAACCGGCGCCACCAGAAGTCCGTCCACCCGGTACTGCTGCAAAATCCCCAGATACTTCTTCTCTTTTTCCTGATCATAATCAGAATTGAAAGTCAGAATGCTGTACCCGCGTATAGCAGCTTCCCGTTCAATAATCTTAATCAAATCTGCAAAGAACGGATTCGCCAGATCAGGTACAATGACCGCAAGCAGAAATGTCTGACTCTTATTCAAACTTCTTGCGATAATATTCGGATGGTAATTATGCTCCTTCGCACAGGCAAGCACCTTCTTTGCCACCTCCGGATTCACCGAAGTATTCCCACTCAAAACCCGGGAAACCGTCGGCTGCGAAACCCCCGTTATCCTCGCTATCTCCGTCATCGTAATCACTGTACCTCACCCCCGCTTCCTGCTGTTCTTTATTCGTGAATACGTATTCACGAGCTATACATAACATACAACACTTTTCTGGCAATGTCAATAGGTAATTCTATTTTTTTACGTTTTTTTACGTGTTCCTGAATTGTAAATTTAGCGTCTGTTGCAATTATTGATTAAATATTTAAGATCCTGCTCTGTCCATTGATACTCAGGACTGCACTGCCTCAACAGGCGGCATATATCGAGGTTCGATTTTTGAACCACAGTACATACATTGCCCTTTATAAACTTTGTAGATAACGTTTCACAATTTAATCTTACCCTTAATCTCCCCCACCAGTTCGTGTACCGTCGTACATGGACACATCTCTGATGGTTTCCTTTTGCCTTCTCTTTCACACTGTTTCAGTTTCATCTGTGCTATCTGAATTGCTTTTTCCTCATCACCGACTTTGCACAGTTTTTCATACATCTGATCATCGGCTTTGGAATATTTCTGTCCTGTTTTGCTTTCATATACTCGCCCAAAATCTGAACAGCATGTCCAGGAGTCCTGAATTGCCGGCATAGTACCAAAATAAGCGTACATCCATATTTCAAAGCATGGATTGGACCATCCCACTTGTATACTTTTACGCTTTGCTTCTTCAATAATCTCATCAAATCCCTGTACCTGGTCTCTGTCAAACACAATCCAGGGAATACGATACTGTGCATCATAAGCAGTGATTTCCAGGCATTTATCAATCATAGTACGAGTCTTTGTCTCTACCACCTTTATTACAAGCTTGTTTCGTATTTCCTCAGGCAATGCTTGATGAAGTCCGGTAAAGAAACAACGCTCTGTGGCTTCTGTATCCGTAACAATCAAATAGTAGCCTAATTCCGGTACTTTGTATTTTTTTCTCTGCTCACGTGTTTTTCTATTGCCTGTTCTATCCTTTTTTGCCATGGTCAATCCTCCTTAAATACGTCTATGCTTTTTAAGGCGGGAATTGCACCATACTTTCCAATCAGATAATTTTTTTCGTAGCTTTCATCTTTACGGATTCGTGAACCCTCCTCATCTAGGAAATCAGCCAATGAATACAGTGTAGAAACGCCTCTGTCATCCTTTTCTACAAACCAGATTTCATCACGACGCAATAACTGGTTCGACAACTGCCATGTATCATGGGTTGTAAATACAAGTTGTGCATGATTAATATTAATTTCCGGATTTAAGAATGTAAGCAGAAAATTCCTTACCAGCAACGGATGCAAACGGGCATTTAATTCATCAATGAAGAATGTACTTCCCCTTTCCAATACTTCCTGCAATTCCGGATATAACGCAAACATTTTCAATGTTCCGGCAGACTCCAATCCCAACGGAAGTTCTGCCATTTCATCAGAATCAATCATCTTATGAAGCGCATTGATCTTGTATCTCTCCTCTTTAGATTCGGATTCCTGGGGAACTTTTTCGATTTTAAAATCCTTGATATGCTCATCAAAAGAAGCAAAGTATTCTACAACCTTCTGCTGAACACTCTTATCTTCCACAAACCCCTTGGGCAATCTTCTCGACATAAAGTAATTTGTAAACGGATCTCCAAAATCAGCAAACTCATTTGCAAGGAACCAATCCCTGATTGCCTTACATTTTCCAACCTTCAATTTTGCTCCCAAAGAAATAATAAGCACCTGTTTTTCCAAAGCCACCTGAATATTATCCCTGCTGCTCTTAGGAAAGCCGGATAAATCCAGCTCCTCATCAGCAGATCCTCTGTAGAATACCATACTGTATTTTCTGGCAGTTTTTGCTTTGGAGTTAAGCCACTCTTCCGTTATACCTTCCTTATTGACACAGAATCCGTAGTTATATGTCCGCTCGGACTTGTCGCCGGGCAATGTAAAATACACTTCAAAGCTGGATTCCGCATTGGCAGATGCAGCATCAAACAAGAACGGTGTCGGTCTAAATTCCTCAAACTTCTCTTCTTCATCACCGTATTTGAAAGAATCTGCAACATAATCAGACATATATTCAAATGCACTGTATATATTTGACTTTCCACTTGCGTTTGCACCATAAATAGCAGCAATCGGCAAAATCTTCTCACTGCCAACTGTTACTACTCGGTCAGAAAACTCTGTTATCTTCGTCGCAGATAAATCCAAAGTAACCTCTTCTCGAAATGATTTAAAATTTTTGAAATTAAACTGTATTAACATGATTGCTACCTCACCTTCTTTTCTGCTTTCTATTATATACAGTTTTTAATAAAAATCAACATACAAATGTGATATTTCCTCATTTGCGTGTTGATTTTTACAATTTATCTTTGAACTAATTAAATATGATAAATATACTGATTAAATATCGTGAAAAGCCTTTCGGATATAGCAAACAGGTTGAAAATCTTGAAATTTCTTAAAAAAAGCTCCCAAAACAAAAAATCGTCCCAAAACAAGAGGGTAAATTTGTGCAATATTTTTTTGTATTTCTTCTTAACCGTGAGGGCATCTCCAGCTGATCATAACAAACCTTCCGAAAAATAGTGCAGACAGGCTGCTGCAAAACGAAGTGCCTTTCCCGCTTCTTCACCGGAATATTCATACTCTTCCAATATTTTCAAAAAGCCTTCGTCTTCACAGACAGATGAACCAAAATTTTCACTGTTCATAAATTCCTTTAAATTCCCATTAAACATTGCTGAATAAATCCCCATACAAATACTATTTTCTGTATGTTCTGTCTGTTCTCTTTTTTCCTTTTTTTCTGCGGCTGTCTTTTCCATACCCTTACCTCCTCCATAAGCTGGGATAGTGTTAAGTTTCACTACGTTTTTTATTCCTAAAACTTCTATAGGTTCTATAGTAGCATCTGAAAACTCTTTTTTCATCACCCTGTAATATTTAAAAAGAGTTTTACACAGCACTAAAAAAATGTTATATATAATATATCAAATGTTATAAATCATCTTTTCAGGGAGAAGTGTCTAAAATGAACAAAAAATTTGAAAACTACGATATATTTCACGATCCTCAATATCAGCAATATTCTTTTCAGATGAAGCACCAGGCCATAATACGCTATCGGCTGATGAAAGGGCGCGAACAGTATAATAAGATCAACGGAAAGAGGTTGGGGCGCAAGTCAACGATTGAAAAATTACAGAATCTGGGAATCGATATCAGCGAGCAGACTTTTGATTCGTTATTCGATCCTAAATGCGGCCGCTCACACATTGATATCTCTGCGGTCGCAGCCATTTGCAGGATTTTGGATTTGAATATTTCTCAGATATTGGCTTTTCCGGATGAAACAATCACAGATGCGGAAGAAAAAGAATTCAACGTCTACGGGAATTATTGGAAAACTTTAGATGATCCGAATTATAATGGTGATTTTTACTGCTATTTTTTCAGAACAGCCGGCACAGATACGTCTTTCACACAGGAGTACCCGAATTCTTTATTGAAAACCGAAGATTTGATTGAAGGGCAGCTTGTTTTCGATATCAGCAAAACCCACGGTTCAATCGCAGCTTTTCATTTCACGCATCATATGAAATCGGCTGATGATAATCCGATTGACAGATTTCAAACTTCCACCTGTATACCGATGTTATCCACCATATCTCAAAATGTATATTTGAGGTTTACAGATAATGACGGATATGTTTATCATATTGTCTTTGATAGACAGGATTTTTACAGCGGGAAGTGTTACTTCAGAATTGCAGGATTGATAACAGAATCGCATGATCGCGGGCATTTACCGATATTTCAGAAAATGATTCTTCTGCAGAATAGAATCGATAAAAAAAATCTCAACTATATAAAGGGATTGCTTAATTTCAACTCCGAAACAATCATTATTTCAAAAGACATGCTCTATTCGCTTGCTGAAACAGATGATGAAATCCGGAAATTCATCGACTGCTATGAGAAGATCTATACTTCCTGTGAAAAACAGTTATTAGTATTTAACGAAAACCTTATTATGACAAGTGACTCCGGAATGAGTCTGGAAAGCAAAAAGTCTGCCTTGATCAAACTGAGGCATCATACCTTCTCGCAAAACCAGCTGTATCTGGGTGATGATATGCATGCCCACAAAATTGCAAAAAAATTACAGAAGGGAATTTGTAAAAAGATCGATGAATAAAAAAATCGAAAGGATTTCAAAGGTGATTACTATGAACATAAGACGAAAAAGAATTTTGTTATTCTCCACATTTATACTGATCGGATCAATCGTCATGCTTTTTGCTGCATGTTCCATCGAAAAGAAGAACCCGCCATCTGAAAATACAACAGAAAAAGAAGCGGCGAACCAGGCTCCGTTTGATTCAAACGAAACCACTGTACCTGAATACAGTACAAGTAGAAATATAACTTCAGGAAACAGAGCAGCTTCAGAAGATAAAACTGAGACGGTGAGTAAGACCGAATCCTCAACTGAGGTAAATTCTTCAGATAACACAGACTCCTCGAACAAAGCAGATTCCTCGGATAAGACCGTTTCTACGAAAAAGACAAGGATTAGCTGGAATAACAAATGGGCTTATGCTTCGTTCTCAAAGATTCACGATGATCCTGTAACTCTCTGCCGTTCGCAGAGCAAAAACAGGAAAAACCGTGTTATAGCGGTAAATGCAGGACACGGAACACCCGGTGGAAATTCAGTGCGTACCTTATGCCACCCCGATGGTTCTCCCAAGGTTACCGGCGGCAGCACGGCGGCAGGACAGACGACGGCCGCAGCGATTTCAAGCGGAATGACATTTCTTGACGGTACGGAGGAAGCAACGGCAACACTTTCTCTGGCAAAGATTGTAAAAGAAACCTTATTAAATGCCGGATATGACGTACTTATGATTCGTGAAACGAACAATTGCCGACTGGACAATATCGCAAGAACCGTTTACGCCAATGAGAATGCGGATTGCCATATTTCACTTCACTATGATTCCAGTGAAAGTGACAAAGGTTTCTTCTATATTCGCGTGCCGGATAACAAAACATATCGTTCTATGGAACCGGTCGCTTCTCATTGGAAAGAACACAACCTTTTGGGCGAATCGATCCTCGCGGGTATGAAATCTCAAAAAGTGAAAATTTTCAGCTCCGGGTCAATGGAAATCGATTTGACACAGACTTCCTACTCGACCATCCCTTCGGTAGATGTCGAAGTCGGTGATCGTGCATCGGATTATTCAGAAAAGACACAGAAAAAGCTGGCAGACGGTATTTTAGCAGGAGTGGAATCTTTTTTCCGGTAGATGATAAAAGACATGCCATGGCAGCGATTTACTTTTTTCCGGAACTTTTGTAAAGAACTGAAGCAAACATATTCTGATTGGTGAATTCCCTATAATGGGCTTCCTGCTTCAAAATATGTTTGCTTCAAAATAT
>JAUNPP010000156.1 GCA_030536685.1 Lachnospiraceae bacterium | reverse complement strand
GCTTTTTCTGTGACTGCAGCTTTTTCTGACAATTGCCGTTTCCTGTTAAATCTGCGAAGCTGCTTCATACAGCTTCGCGATTATTACTTCTCCTGCGGTAACCGCATCCTCCACCGTAAGATAATGATCTGCACTTTTATTCACAAGCATTTTTCCGGATGCCGGAAACTCATCATCCTCCAGCCAGATATTTAAAAGAACAGGATATCGGGGAAAAAGCCAAAATCCTGCACTCAGATCTGCCTTTGTTTCAGGAAAATCCGCCCCCAGCTTTTCACATATCTTTTTAATTTCCGCCTCTGATTTTCCTGCAAGAAATTTCTGCAGACCAGCTTCCGCAGATGCGTCAAACTTCGTTCCCCGGATCATCCCATCTCTAAGATTTCCAAAAGAAATCCATTCCCTCGACAGAGGCGTTCCATCCGCCATATCCAGATAATGCAGCAAAATCAGCGTGTGCCAGTTTTCCAGCTCTTCTGACAGCTTGCACGAAGGATATTCTATACGGATTTCCTGCCCCAGACTGCTTATTTCAAACCGGGAAAGCCTTTCATCAAAAACGATTCCTGCATTTTGGGCGATCTCCAAAGCTGATCTGTTCTGCAGCCTCCTGACTGCCGGTTTTAACATTTCAAGAAATGCTCTGTTTTCCATCTGATTCCCCTTTATTCTGATTATTCTGCATCTGCTTATTCTGCAAGTTGTCTTACATAATTTTCAAAATTCACACCTTCCGGAATCACGTATCCGCAGGAATCGCACTCACTGTCGCCTACTGTAAGTCCATCCTTCTCAAAAATTTCAATGCCATATCGCTCATGACATTTCGGACATTCCACTTCTCTGGCAAATTTCATTTCTCTGACATCATGACAGCTCGCAAACATACTCATAGCTCTATTCTCCCTTTCGCTTTCTGCTTTTTTGATAATTTTTTATAATCCCAGTTTTTCCACTATTTCCTTCAAAGCTGCACGCACCGGTGAATCCCCGGGAAGCTGCACGATTGGCTTTCCTGCGCAGTCAAATCGGTAGATTGCATCATCATGAGGAACAACCCCCAGAAGCTCCAGCTCCTGTCTGCGAATTTCTTCAAGTGTTCCTTCATCCAGCTTTCCTTCCGGCGCACGGTTAATGATCAGACCTGTTTTTTTCGGTTTAAAATTCAGCTCCTTCATCAGCTGTGCGATTCGTCCTGCAGCCTGCACACCGCGTCTGGAACCATCACTTACCAGGATTGCTACCTCCATAGCAGGCAAAATACCACGGCTGATATGCTCCATTCCGGCTTCATTGTCAACCACAATGTACGGATACTGGCTCTGCAGTCTCTGGATCTGAGTCTGTACCAGACCATTTACAAAACAGTAGCAGCCCTGGCCCTGTGTACGCCCCATTACCATCAGATCATAATCATCCTCCTCTGTCAGCGCATCTGACAAACGCATTTCCAGATATGCCTGCTTTGTCATTCCCAGAGGAATCTGATAGCGGTCATCTGTACCCGCTCTCTCAATCTCTTCTCTCAGCTCTCCCAAAGTAATTCCGGTTTCCACGCCAAGCACTTCGTTGAGATTGGAATTTGCGTCCGCATCCACCGCCAGAACCGGGGCTTTTCCGCTTTCACATAAATACTGGATCAGAAGTCCGCATAATGTTGTTTTTCCCACGCCGCCTTTTCCGGCTACTGCAATCATATGTCCCATTGTCATTCTCCCTTTCTATTTCTGAACAACCTGTTGATTTCTTTACAAAAATGATTATAATTTCTCTTAGGAAAATTACAATCACCAATTTCTGGAATCTGTATGATTCCTGAACAAAATCAGAAAATTGTTCATAAAACAACAGCTGGAAACCAAAAATAAACCGAAAGTAAACTATTGTTCATGAAAACAACAGCTCAAAATTACAAACCAGGGAGGATTCTTATGATAGAAAAACAACGAAAAGAAGACCGACGTACCCGTTACACACGGCAGCTGATCCGGGAAACTCTGTTAAAACTGCTCGAAAAAAAAGCTTTTCCCAGAATCACCGTCACAGAAATCTGTAAACTGGCTGAAATCAACCGCGGAACCTTTTATCTTCACTACTATGACACGGAAGACGTATTAGATGACATTCTGACTGAAATGTTAAAAACAACCAAAAGCGTACCCGATCACCTCATGTGCCCCAAACGTACACATGCAAACTGCTCCTATCCTTTTTGTGACAAAATACACGAAAATGAACATTATCGTTTTCTTTTTCTGGATGATACGATTTCATCAAAAATCATTGAAAAGATGGCTGAAATGACGAAAGAAGATTATATTACCTGGCTGATGTCCCACAGCCTGCTGACCTATGAAGAAGCCGAAGCCGTATTCTATTTTCAGATGAACGGATGCCTGAACATCAACAAGCTCACGCTCCGCAATCACTGCTCGGACTGGAAAAAAATACAGAAAACGATCGATACCTTTATCAAAGCAGGATTGGAAAGCTTTCTAATCCATGACCAGAGAGATGAAATACTTTGATAAAATGCAAAACTTCCGGCATGAATGAATGCTTCCAACGCGGATGAATTTGAAAAAGAGCTGCAGATGAATATCCAACATACAGATATTTTCTGCAGCTTTTTCCAAAACTCAAAAACTTACAATTCCTCTCCGTTCGTAGCAATCACTCTCTGATACCACGTAAAAGATTTCTTTCTGGAGCGCGCAAGTGTTCCGCTTCCGTCCTCCTGTTTATCAACATAAATAAATCCGTAGCGCTTTTTCATCTCGCCGCTTCCGGCGCTGATCAGATCGATCGGAGCCCATGAGGTGTAGCCCATCAGCTCCACACCATCCTCCTCTACAGCCGCTTTCATCGCCCGGATATGTTCCCGCAGATAATCAATGCGGTAATCATCGTTGATCACGCCGTTTTCATCAGGCGTATCAATCGCACCAAGTCCGTTTTCCACAATAAACAAAGGCTTCTGGTAACGATCATAAACCTCATTGAGAGTGATGCGAAGCCCCAGCGGATCAATCGGCCATCCCCATTCACTGAATTTCAGATACGGATTTTTTGCCGATTTGAACAGATTTCCCTCTGCCTCCTCCTGCCCGCTTCCAGGAGCAGCGATGCATCTGCTGTTGTAATAGGAAAATGAAATAAAATCAACCGGATTTTGCCGTAAAATCTCCTTATCCCCAGTCTCCATCACCGGAAATACTCCTTTTTTTTGCAGCCGCTTTACGGCATAAGCCGGATAATAGCCGCGGGACTGGATATCTACAAAGAAATAATTTTCCTGGTCGGTAAGCAGCGCCTCCCACACATCCTCCGGTCTGCAGGTATAAGGATACGCGCTTCCCGCCGCAAACATACAGCCCACTTTATTGTCCGGGTTTATCTCATGAGCCAGCCTGGTTGCCAGAGCGCTTGCTACCAGCTCATGGTGCGCCGCCTGATATTTGACCTGCTCCTCATTTTCACCCTCTTTAAAACAGAATCCCGCGCCCATAAACGGCGCGTGAAGAATCATATTGATTTCATTAAAGGTCAGCCAGTGCGTTACATAATCCCGGTAGCGGGTAAACAGCACACGACAAAGCTTCAGGTAGAAATCAATCATTTTCCGGCTCCTCCAGCCGCCGTATTTCTCAATCAGATAGATTGGGCAATCAAAATGAGAAATCGTTACAAGAGGCTGAATCCGGTATTTCCGGCATTCTTTAAATACCTCCTCATAAAAAGCCAGTCCTGCCTCATTCGGCTCGCTCTCATCTCCATTCGGAAAAATACGGGTCCACGCAATACTCATTCGATATACCTTAAAGCCCATCTCTCCAAACAACCGGATATCCTCTCTGAAATGATGATACATATCAATCGCTTCCGCCGCCGGATAAACATGCTCGCTGTCCATTTCAAACATTTTCCGGTGACCGGTGATAACCGCATTTCTGTCCGCACCAGCCGGACATACATCGACATTCGCAAGTCCTCTTCCACCTTCAAAAATGCCGCCTTCACACTGGTTTGCTGCCGTAGCACCGCCCCATAAGAAATTTTTCTGAAATCCCATGTAAACTCCTTTATTATTCCACCAGCTTATCATTTTGCATGATTATGCATCTGCAGTTTCATAATCATGCAGTTTCATAATCATGCTGCTTACTTTAATACCTTTAACAGATTCTCTCCTGCATTTACCTGCTCTTTTGCAGTTTCCAGCACCTCCAGGAAGTCGTCGCTGTTGGTAACCAGCACAGGCGTTTCCATACAATATCCTTTGCTTTCAATAAATGCCTGATTAAAGGTAACTAACAGCTGTCCCTTTTTCACACGCTCTCCCTGCTTTACCATAGCCTGAAAGCCTTCCCCGTTTAACTGAACGGTATCTAATCCAATATGGATCAAAAGCTCTGCTCCGTTATCTGTCTCGAGGCCAAGTGCGTGCAGAGTCGGGAACAGAGTGGAGATTTCACCATCCGCCGGTGCGTATACTTTGCCTTCTTCGGGAAGAATTGCCACACCCTTTCCGAGTACGCCCGATGCAAATGCAGCATCCTGAATCGTTTCCAGCTTCAGCACCTTTCCCTTTATCGGGCTTGCGATTTCTATCTGGCGAATCATACGTTCCGCTGTTTTTTCACCTGCCGCAGACTGTTTTTCACTTAATTTCGCCTGTTCTTCCCTGCCTGCCACAACATTTTGAGCAATTCCCAGAGCCGCGTCATCCTCTTTGTAGAAAATCATGGTCGCCACAAATGCAATGATCATTGTAAAAATAACGCCGGTAACTGCAACGATCAGATTTCCCATACCGCCATCAGGCTCGATCATAGCGGGAAATTCAAAAATCCCCATACCGCCCATCATAAATTTGCGGAAATTAAATGCTCCATAGAAACCGCCGCCAATACCTCCGGCAATACAGCTGATAATAAACGGTTTCTTTAAAGGTAATAAAATACCATAAATTGCAGGCTCCGTTACGCCGAAAATACCGGAAATAAAGTTCGGAATCGCCATTTCCTTCATCTGTTTATTTTTTGTCTTAAAGAAAATTCCCAGAACAACCGCTGAAGTTGCAAAGGTGCAGGCAAAGAACGGCATCATAATATTATCATAGCCATTTGTCATAATGTTATTGATATAAACCGGAATAAAGCCCCAGTGCAGACCAAAGATAACCAGAATCTGCCAGGTCAGACCTACCACCGCACCTGCAATCAGCGGGCTGAAGTCACGGATGGTCATAACAAATTCCGCAATAATCGTGGAACCGAAGGTTGCTGCAGGTCCGAGCAGCAATAAGCCTACCGGTATTGCAACAAATAAAGTAAGCATCGGTACAAAGAAGAATTTAACCAGATCCGGGATGAATTTACTGAAAAACTTCTCACATTTTGATGCAAAATACACAACAAAAATAACAGGGATAACCGTTCCCGTGTAGTTCATGGCAATCATCGGAATTCCGAAAAATTCCATATATACAGCTGATTCAAACATCGTTCCTTCAAACAGCGTGTAAAGAGCCTTTCCGCTTTGTTCCAGCGCGCCAAGCTGAATCGTCGGATAACACATGATCGCACCGATTACCAGACCAAGCATCGGCTTTAACTTAAACTTCTTTGCTGCCGTGTAGCCCAGAAATAAAGGCATAAAATTAAACAAACCGTCGCCAATTGCATTCAGCACAAGATAGCCTCCGCAGGTCTCATTGTAAAGATGCATAGCTACAAACAGAGCATTTAACCCCTTTACCATACCGCATGCAGCCATAATTCCCAGAATCGGCTGGAAAATTCCGGATAACACATCGATCAGGCGGTTAAAAAGATTGCCTGACGGCGCATCATCCTCTTTGTCCACACTTCCCTCATCCAGTCCCAGAAGCGGCATAACATCTGCGTAAACCTCGGGTACATGATTTCCAATCACAACCTGATACTGTCCGCCGCTCTTCATAACGGTAACAACGCCTTCCATATTCTTCAGAACATCATCATTTGCCCTGCCCTCGTCCTTTAATTTAAAACGAAGTCTTGTGATACAGTGTGTCAGGCTGCTTACATTCTCTTTTCCGCCTACGTTTCTGACAATCTCTTTTGCCAGATTTTCATACTTGCTCATTCTTGATTCCTCCATAGTATACATGATTTATATTTATGAAGGTTTGGCCAACCTAATGTCACCATCCAAGCATACAAAGTTCCACATCAGCCCTGCGTCCGGTTGATCACACGTTCAATATGAATCGTCAGATACAGAAGCTCCTCTTTAGAAAGCTGATATTCATACTTTCTGTCAATAAACTGACCAATCTTTTCCACGCAGCGATATGCATTCTGATATTTCTTTTTAATCACATCCAGTAAATCGTCACTCTCCTCATCCTGATAGGTCTTCTGCTCAATCAAACGTTTGGCAAAAAATTTCAGATGTGTAATAAAACGGTAATAATAAACATCGTCCTCATTAAACAGCAGTTTACAAGTTTTTGATAATTTAAAGAAATAAAAAATACAAACTCAA
>JAUNPP010000155.1 GCA_030536685.1 Lachnospiraceae bacterium | reverse complement strand
AGATACAGAAGCGAAAGCTGTAGTGAAAGAGAAAGCTGAAACGAAAACAGAAGTCAAAGAAAAAGCTGAAGCGAAAGCAGCTCGCACACCTGTCCGTGCCAAACGCGGCAGGCCGCCCAAAAAGGAGCGTACAGAAAATCTTCCTGAGATTAAAATTGTGATCACTGCTTCTGATGTAGTGGCAAAATGTGAAGCAGCGGAAGGCGCAGAATGGACTGGAGAGGTTGTAAGGCTGATTAATCAGTCGCGGGATAAAAAAGAATTATATGCTGCAATTGTAAAGCTGCTGGGCCAGGAAAAAGGCCGTACCGTATATCATGCAATTAAGGTGCTGAAATAATAAGGTGCTGAAATCATTTAAAAGAACAGAAAATGAAAACTGCCTGTACAGTCGTTTTTGGCTGTATACAGGCAGTTTTTTTATATAATAGAAAGCTGTATTTCCAACTATATAAAAAAATAAGATTTTGTTTATTTTTTTCTCTGAAAATTAATAGAAATTCAGACGCAGTTAATTGAAAAACAGCTGCCGGATGTGAAATAATATTCTGGAACACAAAGAGGTTGATATGAAAAGAGGCTGATATGAAAAGAGAGGGTGGTTTATGCAGGGATATGATGACCAGATCATGGTTCGGGTTATTATTACATTGGTGTTGTTTCATATTGCGTTTCGAGATCTGCAGGAACGAAAGATAGGAAAGGTGGAAACAGGAAGCTTGATTTTACTGGGGCTGGCACATGGAATGGCATGGACAGATTCTCTGGCAGGAGGAATCCTGTGCGCGGCGCTTCCGGAGATTATTAATTTTGCTGTTTTCAGGTTGGATGGACTGGGAGGCGGAGATATCCGTATGATGTTTGCTGCAGGGTGGATTCTTGGAGCTGATGCGGGATTGTATGCCCTTTTGTTAAGCGGGATACTGGTGCTTGCGTTTTTTGCCATCCGTAGTTTTGCGGAAAAGAAGAGATATGTGGATTGGAAGAGATATGTGGATTGGCGCTTTCCGCTGGCACCTTTTTTGTCATTGGGAATTATGGTATTTTTATGGAGATGAACGCATAAAAAAGGTCTCCATTCAATAAAATGGAGACCTGATAGCCCGTAGGGGAATCGAACCCCTGTTTCCGCCGTGAGAGGGCGGCGTCTTAACCGCTTGACCAACGAGCCAGATACATCAGAAAATAAATCGAGGTGACAAGATTCGAACTTGCGGCCTCCGCGTCCCGAACACGGCGCTCTACCAAACTGAGCCACACCTCGATTTCGCTTCCGCTGACTTTGACAGTATATATCACTTTAAGATAATTGTCAATAGTTATTTTAAAGTTTTTTAAAAAAATTATTTTTTTAAAAAAGTATATCAATTATGCGCAATTTACAGCCTGTCAGCGTCCGCTTTTATCTGGTTTCTGCGATATGAAGAAACAGTTTTTCCAGGTATTCCTGCAGATGGAGCAGATGTGCCTGCATGGCGTCATGAGCAGCACAGGCATTGTGATTTGCGATGGCATCATAGATTTTATGATGGTCACAGGCGATGAAGGGAGAATCTGCGGCGATAATGTCCGGAACCTCTGTCTGCATCAGTTTGTTATATAATGCAGTGTAGATATTGTGAACGACCAGATTTCGGCTGCAGCATGCAATCTGAAGGTGAAAAGCGACATCATTATGGCTGTAGAATTGTTCAGCTGAGTTTTTTGAATCCGGCAGAAAGAGCTGAAGCTGTCTAATCTCATCGGCAGCAGCGTACTGAGCCGCGAGTGCTGCGCTGCGTGGTTCGATCAGAAGCTGCAGGTGCAGGATATCTGACCAAAGCTGTTTTTTGTCTGCAATCATAGATAGTCCGAGCGGATCGTCACCAAGCCCCTGTTTGGCGGATACAAATGTGCCTGCTCCCCGGCGTACTTCCAGAACATTACGGGAAACCAGTAATTTGATTGCTTCACGTACCGTATTGCGGCTTACGTTCAGCATACGGGAGAGATCATACTCATTAGGAAGCTTAGCACCTGTTGCATAATTTTCAATCTGGATAAGGCGGATGATATCATCTGCTGCTTTTTGAGGAAGAGTTTGCTGAGATATATTTGCGCTCATAAAAAGTCCTCCTTTCGTGAAAATGTATTCATTAAAGCGACGGTCCTGACTCATCTGGATGAAACATACCAGATATTTGCAATACCTATAAGTAGATTATATTATGTTTTCGTATAATTGACAAGCTGAATATGGAATCCTGGACAGTGGTATATTTTTCATATGGTGCTTGATAAAAAATGGATTTTGGGTTACGATATTAAGAATGAACGAAAAGGAGATGGAAAAGATGAGTGAAAATTCAGCAAAAATTCTTGCAGGCTGTGTTCTGCTGAGTGATTATAAATATGATTGGGATGTATTCCGTATGCAGTTGTTTGATGATTGGAAGATGGAAGTGACAGAAGAAGCAGAGGAATTTTCATTTCAGTTTACGGTAAATGATGTTCATATCGCATGTATGCTGGTTCCGGCGCCGAAACAGGGAGCTGCTGAGTGCGGTGCGAATAATTATGAATGGCCGGAGGCGGCTGAGAAAGCGGCAGCACATGTGGCACATGTGGAAATCGGCGTTATGGATTGTGAAAATCCTCTGCAGCGCCACGTGCTGTTTACAATGCTTGCTTCCAGTATGATGAAACAGGAGAATGTAATCGGATTGTATCAGTATCCGGTTGTGCACAGAGCGCAGACTTATATTGAAGGAGCTCAGGTGCTTCTGCAGGATGAATTTCCTGTTACATACTGGGTTTATATTGGTTTATACCGGGATAAAGAGGGCGACTGGAACAGTTATACTTATGGTATGGAGGATTTTGATAAGGAAGAGATCGAGATTCTTCATTCCAAAGCAGGCCTTATCGAATTGTATCGGTTTATGACACAGATTGTGACATATCTGATTACGAGCAATGATACACTGGAACCCGGCCAGAGGATTGGAAGTGATGAAAAGAATTCCTATGAGATTACACGTTCAAAGGCAGCTGCTTTTGATGGAGAAACATTAAAAATTGCATTTTAAGAATTTTGCCCGTGAAGGCGCGGAAGATTTTTAAGTTAAGATTGGACTGGATGAGAGTATGGTACACATTTTTGTGGATTATGAAATGAATGAAATTGATAAAGCCTATAAAAAGGAACGTTCCATATGTAAGCGTGAAATTATAGAGATCGGAGCGGTGAAGCTGGATGAAGCCGGCCGCGAGATAGATTCTTTTACGCAGTATGTAAAGCCACAGTTTGGTCAGATTACAGAGTATTATACCAATTTAACCGGAATTACCAATGAACAGGTGGCAGAGTGTCCCTGCTTTCTGGAGGCGATGCGGCTGTTTTATGAATGGGCGGGGAAAGAGGATTATACGATATACTCCTGGAGCGATTCCGATCCGGCTCAGATCAGCAAAGAGGCTGCTTTAAAGGAAGAAACAGATGAGCGCCTGAACGCGATGCTTGAAAGCTGGGTGGATTATCAGAAGGAATTCGGAAGACTGCTGGGGATTGAAAAAAAGGTCGGATTAAAGGATGCTGTCCATGCAATCGGCGAGGATTTTGAAGGACGGCAGCATGATGCTTTATGGGATGCCCGGAATACGGCAGATATTTACCGTCTCTCTCTTGATCGGGAGAAATTTAATCGTGTTATGAGTCCGATTGTGGAACTGTTTCATTCTCAGAAACAGATGGGAACAACCTTAGGCGAGCTTTTTGGCAGTGAATTTTCAAATTTATTTGTATAAACCCTTGCATTTTCAGGCTGGTTGTGCTAACCTATATAAGAAACATATGAAATGGCAGAAAGAGTGAACGAAAGTTCACTCTTTTCGTTATGTATCTGCCGGTTTACGATCAGACTGATTTGCAATGAAAGGTATGAAAGCAGACCGGAATCTGCTGTGTTAAAGGCAGCAGCCTGAAAAACACGAGAAAGGAAGCGCAGGATTGGCAAGACGGGAATTAGTAGAGAAACAGACGGAAGAGCTGATTGCTCCCATGATTGAAGCACACAATTTTGAACTTGTGGATGTGGAATATGTAAAAGAGGGAAGCACCAGGTATTTAAGAGTATATATCGACAAAGAAGGCGGAATCACGGTTGATGACTGTGAACTGATCAGCCGGGAATTTAACGATGTACTTGACAGTAAAGATTATATCGATGAGGCATATATCTTTGAGGTTAGTTCTCCTGGACTTGGACGTCCGCTGAAAAAAGACAAGGATTTTGCCAGAAGTCTGGGTGAAGAAGTGGAAGTCAGACTTTTTAAAGCGCTGAACAGAAAAAAAGAGTATACCGGTATTTTGAAAGCTTACGATGCACAGACCGTTACGATTACAGTTTCAGAGGATGATCAGGAAGAAGACATTGTATTTGACCGTCCCGCAATCGCACTGATTCGTCTGGCATTTGATTTCTGATAGAGTAATAATTGACAGGAGGATAATGGAAAATGAATGAATTATTAGAAGCCCTTACGATTCTTGAAAAAGAAAAAGATATCAGCAAGGATGTATTACTTGAAGCAATTGAAAACTCACTGATCCAGGCATGCAAAAATCATTTTGGCCGTGCCGACAACATTAAAGTATTTATGAACAGAGATACCTGTGAATATAGTTTATATGCAGAAAAAGAGGTTGTGGAGACCGTAGAGGATCCTCTGATGCAGATCAGCCTTCCCGATGCCAGAAAGCTGAACGCACACAATTATATTGGTGATATTGCGCATGTTCCGGTACAGTCAAAGGATTTTGGCCGTATTTCCACACAGATTGCAAAGAATGTTATTCTGCAGAAGATTCGTGAGGAAGAGCGCAAGGTACTGTTTGACCAGTATGCTGCAATGGAAAAGGAAGTTGTAACAGGTATCATTCAGAGAACAGTTGGAAATAATATCAGTGTCAATATCGGTAAATGCGACGCGATTCTGCCTGAGAATGAGCAGGTGGCTACCGAGCATTTTGACCCCACTCAGAGAATCAAGGTTTATATTCTGGAGGTTAAGAATACAAGCAAAGGCCCCAGAATCCAGGTTTCCCGTACACATCCCGAACTGGTAAAGCGTCTGTTTGAGATGCAGGTTTCCGATATCAAGGACGGAACCGTTGAAATTAAAGGAATTGCCAGAGAAGCCGGCTCCAGAACCAAGATGGCTGTTTGGTCCAACAATCCTGATGTGGATGCGATCGGCGCATGCGTCGGTGTTAACGGCGAGCGTGTCAATGCTGTAGTAAAAGAACTCTGCGGGGAAAAGGTTGATATCATCAACTGGAATGAAAATCCTGCAATTTTGATTGAGAATGCGCTGAATCCTGCTCAGGTAATCTGCGTAATCGCAGATGAGGATGAAAAATCCGCGCAGGTAATCGTTCCCGATAACCAGCTTTCACTGGCAATCGGGAAGGTCGGTCAGAATGCACGTCTGGCTGCAAAGCTGACAGGATACAAGATCGATATCAAGAGTGAAACAGAAGCAAGAGAATGCGGTCTGTTCGATGAAATTGAAGGACTTGACAGCGAAGACGAATATATCGGTTATACAGGCGGTGAAGAAGAAGCTGCTGATGAGGGCGTTGCTTTTGAGGATGTAGAGATCCCTGCTGAAGATTCGGAAGCAATGGAACCTGCAGATGATGAAGCCGCTGCTTACGAAGCACCGGAATTTACGGAAGAATAGTTGGCAGATCGCTTCTGCAGCGGAGGTATTGATGGCAGTTAAAAAGAAAATTCCCATGCGTCAATGTATCGGATGCAGGGAGATGAAAAGTAAAAAAGAAATGATCCGTGTTATTAAGACACCGGAACAGCAGTTTATGATCGACGCTACCGGCAGAAAAAATGGCAGAGGCGCATATGTTTGCCCCTGTGGCAGCTGTCTGGAACGCGCAATCAAAAGCAGAGGTCTGGAGCGTTCTTTTGGCTGCTCGATACCGGCAGAGGTTTACGAACAGTTAAAAGAGGAGATGAAAGCAATTGAAGCAGAATAAAGCATTATCCATGCTGGGACTTGCAAAAAGAGCAGGTAAAGTGGTCAGCGGGGAATTCAGTGTGGAAAAAGCAGTCAGATCCGGTAAGGCATATCTGGTAATTGTAGCAGAGGATGTATCTGCAAATACCAGAAAGAATTTTACAGATATGTGTACTTATTATAAACTTCCACTGATTTTTACCGGAACAAAGGAAACTCTGGGCCATGCGATCGGATGTGAATTCAGAGCATCGGTTGCAGTTACAGACCGCGGATTTGCCGCGAGTATTGAAAAAAGCATGCAGACATCAGACGAGGCATCAAAATAATGCGGTCTGATATGGATTTTGAAAGAATGGAGTGAATTCTAATTGGGTAATAGTATAGAAGAAGCAGGCAAGAAAACAGAAGGACAGGAAAGCGGCGCTGCTAAGAAGCGCGCCGTAGTAATCCGTCCCCAGAACAGTCAGACAAAAACAACAAGAGGCAATCGCCCTGCAGGCCAGGACGGCGAAAGACGTCAGGGCAATGGTGGCGGACGCTCCGAAGGAGGCGAAAGACGCTATGGAAACGGCGGCG
>JAUNPP010000017.1 GCA_030536685.1 Lachnospiraceae bacterium | reverse complement strand
GGCAGGAGAGATTCAGACAGGAGAGATGCGCAAATGGAATTGATCAAAAAATCACTTACATATGGGACAAACGGAAAACGGCTGCTGACGCAGCTTACATTTGATGATGATATTAATGTATCGGACAACAATGCGGATATCCGAAGCGTTATTATGCAGACCGGACATGTACGGCTGGAGGAAATGCGGGTTTTGGGAGCGAAAATCCGGCTTGCGGGCCATCTGGAGTTTTCCGTGCTGTATTCCAGCGAGGATAATGGAATGATTTCCTGCATTCGGGGCGATTTTGGATTTGAAGAGCTGATTAATTATGATGGCGGAAGAGAAGGAGAGCAGGTTACTGTTCTGTGGGATATGGAAGATCTGCGGGCGCAGATGATCAATTCCCGGAAAATGAACGTAAAGGCAGTGGTTACATTTTCTATATATCCATCAGGCGTTTCAGAGGTTCTGGCGGCTGTAGGGGTGGAAAATCTGACAGGAGCAGAGACGCTGAATCGGACGGAACAATTTACAGGTTTGAAAATATGCGGAAAAGATACTCTGCGGGTGAAAGAGGCGTTCGCGCTTCCCGGAGGGAAACCGGATGTAGACCGGATTATTTTCCAGGATGTTTCGCTGCGAAATGCGAAAAGCAGGGCGGAAAATGGGAGAGTGACGGTGAGCGGCGATTTATTCTTATTTATGCTTTACCGTTCCGCAGAAGAACATATGCCGCTTCAATGGCTGGAACGGCAGTTTACGGTGTCAGGTGATGTTGAATCACCGCATGCTACGGATATGATGCTTTCTGCTTCCTGCATTCAGCTGGCACATACAGAGATCGCGGCAGTTGAAGATGAGGATGGGGAGATGCGCCAGATTACGGTAGAGGCCGTTTTGCAGTGTGATCTTCAGCTTTATGAGGAGCAGCGGATGGAGCTTCTGGAAGATGTTTATGTGCCGGGAATGGAATTTGAAATCACGCGCCCGGAGATTTCCATGCTTTTGCTTGACAGCAGCAACGACAGTCGCATGAAAATGGATATGACCATGTCTCTGCATGCACAGAAACCTCTGGTTCAGATCGTTTATGCAGGAGCTTCTGTAAAGGTGGAGGATTATCATCCGGGGGATGGCGGTCTTATATTAGAAGGAATCATTCTGGCTGATCTGCTTTATCAGCAGGCTGATCCGGAAAATCCTTATGATGCGAGACATGAGGAATATCCGTTTTCCTATACGGTGCAAATGCCGGAGGGAAGTATGGCGGAAGGCGTACAGCTGAGGATCACAAGCTCTGTTGAGCAGGTAAATGCAGTGCTTTCCGGGGCAGATGAGGCTCAGCTCCGGCTGATGGCAGGTTTTCGCATCACAGCCTGCAGACCCGGACAGATTCGTTTTATTACAGATATCGATATGAAACCGGTAGCTGCGGAAAAAATGGAGGATATGCCCGGGATTATTGGTTATATGGTAAAACCGGGAGATACTCTCTGGAGTGTGGCGCGCAGATTCTATGTACCGCTTGCTTCGATACGGGAGGTCAACTCTCTGGCTGCGGATGAACTGAAGCCGGGGCAGAGACTGCTGATCGTGAAATAAAGAATAGGGAGGCTGTTCGGGATTTCAGGACAGAAGGGGTGTTCAGGGGACGCAAGCTGTTCCGGATACGAAGTCTGTCCGGGGCTAAGGGGTGCTTTGCACCAATACGCCCCTTGCAGACTTGTATCCGGAACAGCTTGCTGGTTTTCGCAGCTTTTTACTGTCATGAAATGCTGAACAGTTATGGGAGATGGCGCGTGGGTTTGTGGTTTTGACTCATTTTGACTCATTTTGACTATGGTCTGGGGATGGTGTTAGATATAATGGTGTGAACAGCGTGAGGTTTTATAAATAGTTTATATTTGAGGGGCTTGCAATAAAGTGGGAAGTGTGGTATCTTATAGTAAAGAACATAAGTTCGAGAATGAGCGTTTGCATATCATGTGATAGAATTTTTGGTTGGAAGCGGGCTGAGGATTTGGTTTGTTTGGTATTATAGGCGGGCTGAGGATTTGGCCTGATTGGTATTATAAGTGAGCTGCTGTCATTGCCTGGGTGGCGCGGCAGCAGCTCTGTATATGAAGCACGGTCCGCCGGCAGACCGTAACGTTTATCCTGTGGCTGAAGCCGGATAAACCGCTTCCTGGTTTTAGTATATGCAGATTTGAAAAAAACTTGCATGGAATGAAAGAAGAGAACATATAATGTCTAATTACGTATATATACTTTCCTGTGCGGATGGCACTCTGTATACCGGCTGGACGAACCAGCTGGAGAAGCGTGTTGCGGTGCACAATCAGGGAAAGGGGGCAAAGTACACAAGAAGCCGCCTTCCGGTTAAGCTTCTTTACTGGGAAGAATATCCTGATAAAGGGCAGGCTATGAGCCGGGAGGCGGCGATTAAGAAACTGACGCGCAGTCAGAAATTGGAGCTGATACAGAAATCCGGTACTTAGTAGTATTTTATACTGACCGTTTTTCCGAGAGCTTTTGCTGTCTGAACCAGTTTTTTGGTCAGATGGCTTCTTGTTGCCAGATCGGTTGAGATTTCAGGGCTTTCGTAAGCTTCGTTGATCGCCTGTCCGATCAGCAGTTCCAGGTGGGAACAGTCTTCAAACAGCGCGGTGGCAAGCAGCGCTGCACCGTTGTCGTGGTCAAGCTCTTCAAAAAAGCTTTCGTCCAGAAGCCTGTTTTCCACACAGGGCTGAAGCATGCGGATTACTCTGTTCAGGGTCAGAACGCCTTCTGTGACAAGATCGATTCCGTCAATTGAGTCATAGGGAGGAATATCCGGGTCTGCTTCCTGACTGACGGTTTCAATGGGTTTTCCAATAACCCGGGATACGATTTTGGCGCTGGTTCCGCCGCAGACGATGCGGGTGCAATCATTGTCGTTTTCATCATTCTCCATGAGATAGCGTACAACTGCCTCGTCATCCTCCGGGTGTACCGGCGGACCGGTGAACAGCTTCAATGTATGCGGAGTGGAGATGCGCATTACGGCGGCTGTGGTATCATCTCCGGGCTGTCCCCAGTACTGATCGTCACATTCCTGAACGATTTCGAATGCAATCCGTTTGGAGTAGGGGGACATGCGGGCAGAGTTTTTAGCGATTCGAGCCAGTTTGTCTCTGTCCCAGTTCATGTTCAGCTTCAGTCCGCTGCTGGCGTACAGGCAGCCGTCGCTCATGATGATGTAACAGTCTCCATCCTGCACCGTGAAGCGTGCTTCCTGGATTTCTTTGCCTTCAATTGTCCTTTTTTTTCGCTCAAGTTCTACAATTTCTCCGTTTCGGATCAGAATCGTATCAGGGTTGTCATATTCAACCAGATATGCGGAATCGTCGTCATTTACCTGCAAAACGGTGAACGTGCAGTAGGCTACATGGCGTTCCTGACAGATGGGGAGTGTAGACAGGATGGTGGTCAGACATTCATCTATCGTTGCTCCTTCACGGAACATGGTGGCCAGAATACTTGAGGTTAAGCTGGAAAGAATATTGGCTTTTACGCCGCTTCCCATGCCGTCAGCAAGAATCAGAATCTGTGAATGTTCGGTTTTTACCATTTCTACACGGTCGCCGCATAATTCTTCGCCTGCATGATTCAGGCTGCGGTAGTCCATATCAATATACATTAACTTTCATCACCTTCTTCGCCTAAGAGAGAGCGGCACAGCTTGTTCAGTGTGACTTTGGTTTCTGCTGTGGTTTCACCAAGAAGGCCGGCGATCATCTGTGCGGTCATCATCTGTTTGTCAATAATTTTCTGTGCCAGTTCTGCTGTTTCCAGCTTTCGCATATATTCTTCATCTTCTTTGCGTTTCTGCTTTGTAATATCGATCAGGATTACCAACAGGGCATGCTCCTCTTTCAGATAAGTGATATTCTGTTCTACAATGGTATCATATTCATCCAGTGTAACTACTTTATTTCGAAGATTCTGTTTGTTTTCGAGCGCCCATGCGTAATCGGTATCATCCAGAATTTCCACAAGATCTCTGCCGAGAGCTTCGGCTCTGGTCAGGTGGAATTTCTTTTCGCAGGAAGCGGAAAATTCCTGGATTGTCAGGTCGCCTCCGATGATCATAACCAGATTTGGCGTAGCCTCCATAACCAGATTCGAAAGAGAGGTTGCTTTCTGGTGCAGATAGTGGATACAGCGGTCGTAGGAGGATCGGCCCTGACAGGCAGCGATAGCATTTTCACGGCAGGTCAGATAGCCGCAGGCTCCGCAGTCCATCTCGTCGCTTTTATCCTTCTTTCCCATGGTTTTTAACATGGCGTCAATCTCTTCTTCTGAAGGAACCGGAAAATCAGGCGATTTATCCAGGTAACAGCTGATGACAGGTGTCTGTTCCAGGAAATTTTCAACCTGTTTTTTGGGAATCGGATCACGGTTGGTTCGTTTTTTGATTCTTAAGTTGTTTTTGTAACCGGAGCTTCCGGCGGGGCGGACAGGCCCGTTGACACAGCCGCCGGGGCAGGCACTCATTTCAATCACGCAGTTATTATAAAATCCTTCCCGAAGCTCCTGCAGTACGTTTTTGCAGTTGCTGATGGTGCTGATATGGAAGCTCATATACTGGTTATCCGGAAATTCACTGTCACTTCGAAGCGCAGTGATGATACCTCCTGCGGTAGGATAGAGCTTGTTGACACCGGGATTGGGATTATCCGGTTCGGATTCTTCACATTCGGCAGGATTGATATGTAAACGTTCCATGAAACGAAGCAGCTCCTCGAAGTTCAGAACCGCATCCACAACGCCGCCGTTTTCCGGAGTATAGGCTTCGCCTTTTTTTGCGATACAGGGGCCTGCGAAAACAACCAGCGTGTCGGGGCCGTAAAGCTTTTTCAGGTATCTTCCGTGTGCGATCATGGGGGAAGCTACGGGCGCAAGGCAGGGCAGCAGATCGGGATAATAAATTTCAATCAGAGAATTTACGGCGGGGCAGCAGGATGTAATGATATTGTTCATAGAACCGCTTTGGGCCAGTTTGACATATTCGGAGGTTACTACGGCAGCGGCCTCTGCGGTCTCATGGACAGCAAGAAAACCGGCTTTGTGAAACGCGGTAATGAGCTGTTTGCCGCGGATACCGGGAAATGCTCCTATATAGGATGGCGCAAGAGAAAGTACCATTTTGCGGCCGCTTTCCAGCCAGTTCCGAACCTTGGAGGCATCACTCAGATAAAACTTGGCATCCTGAGGACAGGCATCAATGCAGGTGCCGCAGAGAATGCACAATTCATCATTGATTTCTGCAATATTATTAACCAGCTGGATGGCTTTTACTTCACATTTACGAAGGCAGCGGGTGCAGCCCAGACAGGTTGGGCCTTTAATTTCAATTACTTTCATTTGAAATCTCCTTTTTGCAAGCAGACCTGCACAGGAATCTGGTTCGATCTGTGCGTGGCTGAATAGTTATGAATTTATTATAAAACCGGTATTGCACTACGTCAACAGAATGTATGATTGACGGAATATGATAAAAAAATAACAATTCCAACGAAAATTTGACCATAAACAGGAGGGAAATATTGTAAAAAGTTATAAAAACATCTAAAAAACAGGTGAAGTTGCTAAAAATATAACAAATATGTGTCAAAATAATATCAGGATTGTGTAAAAAATGTATAAATATATATAAAGTGGATTAAAACTATACTATTTATACAAAAAATAAAAGGTAAATACAAAAAAAGATGACAAAAAGCTCTGGTAATAATGGGGAAAAGGTGATATAATTATGCAAAATGGCAAATACAAAGGAAAGAGTCGTCGATTCTTTCCTCTGCAGGTTAATGTGGTGGTTTTAAATTTTAATAAGGAGGTAGAGTAATGGCTCAGAAAGCAACTGTTCCTTTTACAGGGACAAAAGAACAGGAAGGGGAACTGTTAAAAGTAATTGCTGAACTGAAAGGCACAAAGGGTGCGTTGATGCCGATCATGCAGAAAGCACAGGATATTTACGGATATCTTCCTATCGAAGTTCAGAAGATTATTTCCGATAATACCGGTATTCCGTTGGAGAAAATCTATGGTGTAGCAACATTTTATGCACAGTTTGCACTTCAGCCTAAAGGAAAGTTCAAAGTTTCCGTTTGTCTTGGAACTGCATGCTATGTTAAAGGCTCGGGTAAGATTTACGAAAAACTTCAGGAAGTTCTGAATCTGAAGGAAGGCGAATGTACACCGGATGGTAAGTTCTCACTGGAATCCTGCCGTTGTGTAGGTGCCTGCGGTCTTGCACCGGTTATGATGATTAACGAAGACGTTCATGGTCGTTTGCTGCCGGATGACGTAGAAAAGATTTTAGCACAGTATAATTAGGAGGAGGACCGTAATGAAATCTCTTGAAGAATTAAATGCCATAAGAGACAAGATGGCTGACCTCGTAGGATTTAGATCTGAAGAAGCGGGTGTAGAAAAGAAAGCCGGCAAATATGAACGTCATGTACTCGTTTGTGCAGGTACAGGATGTACTTCATCAGGAAGTTTGAAAATTGCTGCAAAACTGGAAGAAGAAATCGAAAAAGCAGGACTGAAGGATAAGGTTTGCGTTGTAAGAACAGGCTGTCATGGTCTGTGTGCGCTGGGACCGGTTATGATCATTTATCCTGAAGCAGCTTTTTATTCTAATACAGAACTGGAACACATTCCCGAAATCGTTTCCGAACATCTGGTTAAGGGCAATGTAGTTACCAAGTATCTTTATCAGGAAACTGTTACCGATGAAGGTATCATTTCCATGCATGAAACTCATTTCTATAAGAAACAGAATCGTGTTGCTTTAAGAAACTGTGGTGTTATTGATCCTGAAAATATCGAAGAGTATATCGGAAGAGACGGATATCAGGCATTAAATAAAGTACTGACAACCATGACCCAGAAGGAAGTAGTTGACTGCGTTATGGGCTCCGGTCTGCGTGGACGCGGGGGCGGTGGATTCCCTACCGGTAAGAAATGGCTGTTCGCTATGGGCGGAGAACCCGGAACACAGAAATATGTCTGCTGTAACGCCGATGAAGGTGACCCGGGTGCATTCATGGATCGTTCCGTACTGGAAGGCGATCCTCATGTAGTACTGGAAGCAATGGCTATTGCAGGTTATGTTATCGGTGCTAACCAGGGTTACATATATGTACGTGCAGAATATCCGATCGCTGTAAAACGTCTGGAAATCGCAATTAAACAGGCTGAAGAATACGGTCTGCTCGGCGATGATATTTTCGGAACAGGCTTCTCATTCCGCGTTGGTTTAAGACTTGGCGCCGGCGCATTCGTATGTGGTGAAGAGACAGCTCTGATGACCTCTATTGAAGGTAACCGCGGCGAGCCTCGTCCTCGTCCTCCGTTCCCTGCTGTAAAGGGTCTGTTTGCAGCTCCTACTATTCTGAATAACGTAGAAACCTATGCAAATATTCCTCAGATCATCATGCGTGGTGCTGAATGGTTTGCATCTATGGGTACTGAAAAATCACCTGGTACCAAGGTATTTGCTCTTGGTGGTAAGGTTAACAATGTAGGTCTGGTAGAAATCCCTATGGGTACTACCCTCCGTGAAATCGTTGAAGAGATCGGCGGCGGCATTCCGAATGGAAAGAAATTCAAAGCTGCACAGACCGGTGGCCCTTCAGGCGGATGTATTCCTGCTTCTAACTTTGATGTTCCGATTGACTACGATAACCTGATTGCAATCGGCTCCATGATGGGTTCCGGCGGTCTGATCGTTCTGGATGAAGATGACTGTATGGTTGATATTGCAAAATTCTTCCTGGAATTCACCGTTGATGAATCCTGTGGTAAATGTACTCCTTGCCGTATCGGTACAAGAAGACTGTTAGAGATGCTGACAGCTATTACAGAAGGCAAGAGCAGCCTGGAAGATCTTGAAAAGATCAAAGAGCTGTGCTACCATCTGAAATCCAGTTCTCTGTGTGCACTGGGTCAGACAGCTTCCAACCCGGTTCTGTCTACCATGAAGTTCTTCGAAGACGAGTATGTTGCTCACGTAGTTGACAAGAAATGTCCTGCTGGTGTATGTAAGAGCCTGTTCCACTATGAGATCGATCCTGATAAGTGTATCGGATGTACTCTGTGTGCTAAGAACTGTCCTGTTAATGCGATCACCGGTGAGAAGAAGAAAGTTCATACCATTGATACTTCCAAGTGTATCAAGTGTGGCGTATGTGCTTCCAAGTGTAAGAAGAGCGCTGTTGTAAAGAAATAAGGAGGGTAGGCTGATTATGGAAAACGTAACAATTAAAATTAACGGTGTGGAAGTATCTGCTCCTGCTGGTTCTACTATCCTTGAAGCAGCCAGATATGCTGGTATTGAAATTCCTACACTTTGTTATTTGAAAGATATTAATGAAATCGGCGCATGCCGTATGTGTGTAGTTGAAGTAAAAGGTGCAAGAAGCCTTGTTGCTGCCTGCGTATATCCGATCAATCCGGGTATGGAAGTATTTACCAATACTCCTGCAGTACAGGAATCAAGAAAGAAAACTCTGCAGCTGATGCTTTCCAACCATGAAAGAAAGTGTCTGTCATGTGTACGCAGCGGAAACTGTGAACTTCAGACTCTGTGTAAAGAACTGGGTGTGGATGATGAAGCTTATTACGATGGCAATAAGATTCATTATGAATTGGATACCAGTGCTGCACATATGGTTCGTGACAACAATAAATGTATCCTTTGCCGCAGATGTACAGCTGTCTGCAGCAACGTACAGGGTATCGGCGTAATCGGACCGAACGAACGTGGTTTCAAGACCTTTATCGGTTCTGCATTTGAGATGGGACTGGGTGAAACCAGCTGTGTATCCTGTGGTCAGTGTATCGCTGTTTGTCCTGTAGGCGCTATCTACGAAAAGGACAATACAAAAGAAATTATTGATGCAATCAATGATCCTGATAAATTTGTAGCTGTTCAGGTTGCTCCTGCAGTACGTGCCGCTTTAGGTGAAGAATTCGGTTATCCGATGGGTACACCGGTTCAGGGCCAGATGGCAGCAGCTCTGCGCCGCCTTGGCTTTGATAAGGTATTTGATACCAATTTCTCAGCCGACCTGACAATTATGGAAGAAGCTCATGAATTCCTCGACAGAGTACAGAATGGCGGAAAACTTCCGTTAATTACTTCCTGCTCACCCGGCTGGATTAAATACTGCGAGCATTACTTCCCCGATATGACAGAAAACCTGTCCTCCTGTAAGTCTCCTCAGCAGATGTTTGGCGCTACTCTGAAGACATATTATGCACAGAAGATGGGTCTTGATCCTAAGAATATCGTAAGCGTCAGCGTAATGCCCTGTACAGCTAAGAAGTTTGAAATCGGCCGCGATGATGAAGACGCAGCAGGCGTTCCCGATGTAGATATCTCTATCACTACAAGAGAACTCGCTCGTATGATCAAGAAGGCTGGCCTTGATTTTGCAAAACTGCCTGAAGAAGGCTTTGACGATCCGTTAGGCGAAGGTACCGGCGCAGCTGTTATCTTCGGTGCAACCGGCGGCGTTATGGAAGCAGCATTAAGAACTGCAGTAGAAGTTCTTACCGGCAAAGAGCTGGAATGTGTTGATTTCACAGCAGTCAGAGGTGTTGAAGGCATTAAAGAGGCAACTTACAATGTTGCAGGTATGGATGTTAAGGTTGCAATCGCTTCCGGTCTTGGCAATGCCAAAATCCTGTTAGATAAAGTAAAAGCCGGCGAAGCTGACTATCACTTTATCGAAATCATGGGATGCCCCGGCGGCTGCGTAAACGGCGGCGGACAGCCTCAGGTTCCTTCAAAGATCCGCAACGTAGTTGATATCCGCGCAGAACGTGCAAAAGCTCTGTACGCTCTGGATGCAGGAAATCCTGTAAGAAAGTCTCATATGAATGAAAGCGTTAAGAAGGTTTACGAAGAATTCTTCGGCGAACCCGGAAGCCATAAAGCTCATGAGATCTTACATACCTCTTATGTAAAGAGAACAATCAATTAATCGGTAATATGTGACATTTAATCGGTGATATACGGCATTCTTAGATTCGTAACTGATGACTTCTGGCGGCGGTTTCGGTTTGAAACCGGCTGCCGGAAGCAGTGATTTATATTTGAAATTGCCTAATTTCCAATCATCTTACCATAAGAAAACCCCCGACAGTTTCTGCCGGGGGTTTTCAATATAAGTAAAACGTATTTCTGACAATTCAGGTAAAACGTATTCCTGGGTTTAGTTTGTTGCAAAGTTGTCAAAATATCCCTGGATCAGGATGATAGGGGTTCCCTTATCTCCGGAACCGGATGTCAGGTCGCACAGCGAACCAATCAGATCGGTGAGCTGTCTCGGAGTTGTGCCCTGAGAAGCCATGCTGCCAACGAGGTTATCCTGTTTAGCCTTGATGCTGTTGGAGATTGCTTCTTTTAATTCAGCGCCGCTCAGAGAAGCGAAATCATTGTCGGCAAGATACTTCAGCTTCAGTTCATTGGGCGTACCGACCAGGCCGTCTGTAAATGCCGGTGAAACTACCGGGTCAGCGAGTTCCCAGATCTTACCTTTGGGATCCTTGAATGCACCGTCACCGTATACCATAACCTCGATAAGCTTTCCGGTCTTTTCGAGGAAGGAGGATTGGATTGCTTCGACAAGGTCTTTGCATTCCTTCGGGAAAAGCTTGATCTTGTTCTCGGTAGATTTATTGGAGCCTAAAAGACCATATTGAGCATTGAAGCCGCTTCCGTTGACGGAGGAGGTCATGATATCATCAAGACCGCAGACCGCTTTAGCGCCGGCAGCCTTCAGAATACGTTTGGTACGTGCTCTGGTATGGATATCACAGTTGATAATACAGTCTGTATAGTTCAGAATTGTCTTTGCCTGGTTTGCAAATACAATTTCAACATCAGCACCTGCTTCGCGGACAATATTTGCGTAGTAAGCTACATAATCCACGCCGGTAAATTCATGTTTGTTTTCACCGAAAAGTTCACGGTATTTCTCCAAAGATAAAACATCGGAATAAGGATTAATACCTGCTTCATCTAACTGATCATAGGTCAGCAGAGCATTACCTACTTCGTCGCTTGGATAACTCAGCATCAGAACTACTTTTTTGCAGCCCATAGCGATGCCCTTTAAATTGATTGCGAAACGGTTTCTGGAGAGAATAGGGAAAATCACTCCTACGGTTTCTCCGCCTGTTTTTGCTTTTACGTCAGCAGCAATATCTTCAACGGAGACATAGTTGCCCTGTGCGCGGGCTACGACTGATTCTGTGATACCAACGATATCACGGTCTCTGAGTCCAAAACCTTCACTGTCAGCAGCTTCCATAACACTGTTTACTACGATTTCAACCAGATTGTCCCCTTCGCGGATGATCGGACAGCGCACACCTCTTGAAACAGTACCAATTTTTCTTTCCATATATATACCAGCCTTTTGTAAAAATAAATATTGTACCTGTTGTACTTATTGAGTATAACATATTTTTCGGAAAAAACATAATTTTTCTTCTTAAAGAGTTGCTGGAAATTAGAAAAAACAAAATCATGAAAAGAGTTGCTGAAAATTAGAAAAAACAAAAACATGAAAAAAAGAAGGAATGCGTTATCACATTCCTCCTTAAAATACTTTATACAAAGTGTGCTTTATACGTTTTATTTACCGAAGTATCTTGCATGCAGACCTGCGAATGCTTTGCCGTGACGAGCTTCGTCTCTTGCCATCTCATGAACGGTGTCATGGATTGCGTCAAGGTTAGCTGCTTTAGCGCGTTTTGCAAGATCAGTCTTACCAGCTGTAGCGCCGTTCTCTGCTTCGATTCTTAATTCCAGGTTTTTCTTTGTGCTGTCGGTGATTACTTCGCCTAACAGTTCAGCAAACTTAGCAGCATGTTCAGCTTCTTCCCATGCAGCTTTTTCGTAGTACAGACCGATTTCAGGATATCCTTCTCTGTGAGCTACTCTTGCCATAGCCAGATACATACCAACTTCTGTACATTCACCGTTGAAGTTAGCTCTTAAATCTTCCATAATGTCTTCGCTGGAGCCCTGAGCTACACCAACAACATGTTCGGATGCCCATGTCATCTCGTCAGCCTGCTCTACAAACTTAGAAGCGGGAGCGTTACAAACGGGGCACTTTTCGGGAGCTGCTTCGCCTTCTGCTACATAACCACATACCATACATACAAATTTTTTCATGATTAAAAACTCCTTCTCATAAAATGAATAATTAATATTTCAATTGTTAAGTTGTCTTGCTAAAACAGTAATCATTACTGTTATGCCATAACTTTATCATAGAATTCATCTGGTGTCAAGCGTTATTTTGAATTTTAGATTTTTTTATTATTTTGAACTTTTGGATTTTTTATTTCCGGTTTTCAGAAACGGTTCTGCAGTTTCGGGAAAAGGGAATGCGAGTGGATCAGTCTCCTTTACAGTGTTTGCAGATTCCGTAAAAATATGTCTGATGTCCTGAAATTTCGTGTGGTGTAAAGTTCTGGGCAAGGTCATTGATGCTGTCAATTACCTGCATCGGAATGTCGTGGACAGCTCCGCACTGTGTGCAGACATGGTGATAGTGCGGGGCGGCAACGCCGTCGAAACGGTCGGATTCTTCACCGCAGCTGATTTTTTGTACTTCTCCCAGAGAACACATCAGATTCAGGTTCCGATACACGGTCCCCAGACTGATGTTGGGATACTCCTTCTGAAGCTCCTGGTAGATCGTGTTGGCTGTGGGGTGGTCGGTTCGCTGCATAAGAAACATCTTAATGGAATTTCGCTGACGACTGTTTTTCAGCATGGAAATCGCTCCCTTCAATCTTTTGATAAAATAAAATCAGATGATGATACTATATTTTCAAAAGTGTGGGTATTGCTTTTGAAAATAGTAACTATTACTGATTTAATTATATCCTCCAGCTAAAGGAAAGTCAAGAAAAAAGAAAAAGAACATAGAATACCGGTTTCGCAAAGAATATTTTAAAATTCTTTACAAAACCTTGTATTCCATGTCCTTTGTATAGCCGGGATAAATCCGTTTGGACGGATGAATGATTGCTTAGAGCTCGCAGCTTCCTACTGTACGGGGGTAAGGCAGTACGTCGCGGATGTTTGAGATGCCTGTGAGGTACATTACACAGCGCTCAAATCCAAGACCGTAGCCTGAGTGGCGTACAGAGCCGTATTTGCGCAGGTCGAGATAGAAATCGTAATCTTCTTTGTTTAATCCCAGTTCTTCCATGCGGGCAACCAGCTTGTCGTAGTTGTCTTCACGCTGGCTTCCGCCGATGATCTCGCCGATGCCGGGTACCAGGCAGTCCATTGCTGCTACAGTTTTGCCGTCTTCATTCAGCTTCATGTAGAATGCCTTGATATCCTTGGGGTAATCTGTGACAAATACAGGGCGTTTGAAAATCTGTTCTGTCAGATAACGCTCATGCTCTGTCTGCAGGTCGCATCCCCAGCTTACTTTATATTCAAATTTATCGTTGTGCTTCATCAGCAGTTCAACGGCTTCCGTATAGGTTACGTGTCCGAATTCGGAATCCAGTACATTCTGGAGACGGTCGAGAAGTCCCTTGTCAATGAACTGGTTGAAGAATTTCATTTCTTCAGGAGCTTTTTCCATAACGTAGCGAATGATATATTTCAGCATAGCTTCTGCAACAGCCATGTTGTCGTTCAGGTCTGCAAATGCCATTTCAGGTTCTACCATCCAGAATTCTGCAGCATGTCTGGCTGTATTGGAGTTTTCAGCACGGAAAGTAGGGCCGAAGGTGTAAACGTTGCGGAATGCTGTGCAGAAGGGTTCTGCGTTTAACTGTCCGCTTACGGTCAGATTGGTCATGCGGCCGAAGAAATCTTTGGAGTAATCGATTGCTCCGTCCTCGGTGCGGGCGGGATCGGACATATCCATTGTGGTAACCTGGAACATTTCGCCGGCGCCTTCGCAGTCGCTTGCTGTAATCAGCGGGGTGTGTACATATACAAAGTCATTGCTCTGGAAAAATTCGTGAATTGCAGCGGCAATGTATGAGCGTACACGGAAAACAGCCATAAAAGTGTTGGTACGGGGGCGCAGGTGGGGCATTGTACGCAGAAACTCCAGAGAATGACGTTTTTTCTGAAGCGGGTAATCAGGACTGGAAGCTCCTTCCAGAGTGATTTCGGACGCCTGCATTTCGAAAGGCTGCTTTGCATCGGGAGTAGCAACTAAAGTACCGGTAGCGATGATAGCAGTTCCTACATTATAATGTGAAATCTCATTGAAATTAGAAGCAGAGTCATTATACACGATCTGCAGAGTGTCGAAAAAGCTGCCGTCATTGAGTACGATAAAACCAAATGTTTTAGAGCCGCGGACACTGCGAATCCAACCGCCCACGGTGATTTCCTTGTTCAGATATGATTCCGGTTTGCGGAAAATATCCTTAATGGTGATTAAGTTCATAGTATGATCCCTCCATTTTTGTGAATCTTTGTGAATCTGTAAGCTGTCCGTATCCAGACAGGGATTTTTAACTGTTCAGCAATGTACACGCAAGAGCATACCGCATACAATACCTTTTAGTCAAGTAGTGAGTGTTAAACATTGTTCGAAAAATACATTCAAAAGCAAATTAAGGTTCTGTAATCGGACGATTTGCCGATTTGCGGCAGCTGATCCCCGGCAGGAACGTCTTCGCAGAGAAAACAGAAAAATCTGTTTTTTAGAAAAAGTCCGCGACAGAAAGACAAAATAAATTTGAAATTTGTTACCAGTATATACTATCTGACGTACATCTTCAAGGTGTTTGAAAGCAAAATCGGAGAGCTAAAACCATTAAAGCTCACAAAAGACGATGTTCAAAATCGGCTGAAAAGAGTAGTTATTGCTAAAAAGAAAAAAGCGGTTCTGAAAAAAGTGATAAAAAATATTCAAAAAAGGTCGAAAAAGTATCGTATGAAAAACCAAAAAATGGTAAGGAAAATTGGAGAAAAAAGACATAAAAAAGGATTGAAGTATTGCCTGAGACGGAAAAAGCGAGTGAAAATTCATAAAAAGAATAGGAGTAATTTTAAAAATTTGTTCACATTATAAGAAATGTGTGTTATAATGTACGCACAATAAAAAACAACATCAAGAGGTGATAACGTGATTAAAAAAGAAATGGTCGCTATGCTTCTTGCAGGTGGTCAGGGCAGCCGTCTGGGCGTTCTGACACAGAATGGTGCAAAACCTGCTGTTGCATTTGGCGGCAAATACCGTATTATTGATTTCCCCCTTAGTAACTGTATCAATTCTGGCATCGATACAGTAGGTGTACTGACTCAGTATCAGCCTCTGCGTTTGAATTCCCATATCGGCATTGGTATGCCCTGGGATCTTGATCGCAATGTAGGCGGCGTTTCAATTCTCCCCCCTTATGAAAAGAGCGCAAACACAGAGTGGTATACAGGTACAGCAAACGCAATTTACCAGAATATCAACTTTATCGACACTTATAATCCCGAATATGTACTGATTCTTTCAGGTGACCATATTTACAAGATGGATTACGAAATCATGCTGGATGCTCACAAGGCGAATGATGCAGCTCTTACAATTGCAGCTATGCCCGTACCGTGGGAAGAAGCCAGCAGATTTGGTGTGGTACTGACAGACGGCGATGGAAGAATTACCGAATTTGAAGAAAAACCTGCAAATCCCAGAAGTAATCTGGCATCCATGGGTATTTATATTTTCACATGGTCCAAGTTAAGAGAAGCATTAATGGCTACTGCTGAACAGCCCGAATGTGACTTCGGTAAGCATGTTATTCCTTATATCTTCAACAAAGGTGAAAGAATTTTCGCTTACGAGTACAACGGATATTGGAAAGATGTAGGTACTCTGACATCTTACTGGGAAGCTAATATGGAATTGATCGATATTATTCCCGAATTTAATCTGTATGAAGAGTTCTGGAAAGTTTACACCAAGTGTGATCAGTTCCCGCCTCAGTACATAGGTGAGTCTGCAACGATCAACAGATGTATTATCGGTGAAGGTACAGAGATCTACGGCGAAGTTTCCAATTCTGTAATTGGTTCCGGCGTTGTGATCGAAGAAGGCGCTGTTGTGCGGAACTCAATCATTATGTCTGACTCCGTAATCGGAAAAGGCACAGTTGTGGACAAGTCCATCGTAGCTGAGAATGTAAAAGTCGGTGAAAATTGCGTACTTGGTACAACCGAATATGAATATAAAGAAAGCAAACTGAGCACAAAGGTATATGCATCCGATCTTGTTACAATCGCTGAGAATTCTGTGATTCCGGATGGAGTTAAGATTGGTATTAATACTGCTATTTCAGGTGTTACCACAAAGGATGATTACACAGAAGGTTCTTACCTGGACAGCGGTGATTATATTGTAGTAAAGGAGGGTGCCTCCAGATGAAAGCAATAGGTATTATTTTAGCAGGCGGCAATAACAAAAAGATGAGAGTGCTGACAAAAAGACGTGCAATTCCTGCAATGCCCGTTGGCGGCAGCTACAGATGCATTGACTTTGCGTTAAGCAGCATGACAAATTCCCGTATTAAGACAGTTGCTGTTCTGACACAGTATAATTCACGTTCCTTAAGCCAGCATTTAAATTCCTCCAAATGGTGGGATTTCGGCAGAAAGCAGGGAGGCCTTTTCGTATTCTCCCCTACTATTACAGCAGAAAACGGCGAATGGTACCGTGGTACAGCAGATTCCATCTACCAGAATCTGGATTTCCTGAAGAGACAGCATGAACCTTATGTAGTACTTGCTTCCGGCGATTCTATCTACAAGGTTGATTTTGATAAAGTAATTGATTACCATATCCAGAAGAATGCGGATATTACAATCGTAACAAAGGCTATGCCTGAAGGTACTGATCTGACACAGTATGGCATTGTGACAACTGATGAATCAGGCCGCGTTCTGAACATGGAAGAAAAACCCATGGTTGCAGAGAGCAATATCGCATCCTGCGGTATCTACGTAATCAGAAGAAGACTGCTGATTGAACTGATCGAGAAATGTGCAGAAGAAGATCGCTACGATTTTGTTAACGATATTCTGATCCGTTATAAAGGCGTTAAAAAGCTGTATGCTTATCCGCTTGAAACATACTGGAACAAGATTTCAGACGTAGAATCCTATTTCAACATGAATATGGATTTCCTGAAGAAAGAAAACAGAGATTTCTTCTTCAAACAGTACCCTGAGATCCATTCCAAGATTGATGACAATCCTCCGGCTAAGTATAATCCCGGTGCTCTTGTAAAGAACAGCCTGGTTTCCAGCGGATGTATTATTAATGGTGAAGTCGAAGATTCTGTTCTTTTCAAGAAAGTTTATGTAGGCAATAATTGTGTAATTAAGAATTGCGTAATTCTTAACGACGTTTATATTGGCGACAATGCTCATATCGAAAACTGCATTATCGAGAGCAGAGGAACCGTTAAACCCGGCGAAGTACGCATTGCTGAAGGTAAACCTCAGGTTCTGATTGAAGATAACGAAAGATATATGATTTAGTGAGCCGATCATGGAGATAACAGATATAAGGATTCGAAAGATTTCCGGTGTGAATACCAATAAGATGAAAGCAATTGCTTCCATCACGATCGATGGGGTATTTGTGGTGCATGATATCAAGGTTCTGGAAGGCGAGAAGGGGCTGTTTATTGCAATGCCCAGCAGAAAGTCTTCTGATGGCGAATTCAGAGATATCGCTCATCCTATTAATACAGATACACGGGAGATGCTTCAGAATTTGATATTACAGAGATACAGAGAAGCAGAAGAGAAATAGATATTCTTGACAAACCCTGAAAAGGTGCTTATAATTAACGCATATTCGGACAGCATCAGATGCTGCGGCGGATATGCGTTTTTTAATTCTGAGAAAGGTTATGAGGAAGAGGAGTACGTCGAAGGCTTCACCAGAGAGGACGATTCACCGGCTGAAAGGTCGTCCGGAACAGTGTCGATGGAAGGTAGCTTCTGAACCGAATTGCTGAATGAGATAGCTTCCCATGGAGAACAAACCATGGCGCATCAGGTATCAGTAGGCAGTTCCGTGGCCGGCGTTAACGGATAAGAGAACAAACGAAGGTGGTACCGCGTTTATACGCCCTTCTGCATGGAAAAGTGCAGAAAGGGCTTTTTTTTATCTTTTTTATATCTTTTTTATAGGAGAATGATTATGGCAAAAGAACTGGAAAAAAATTATAATCCTCAGGCGATTGAGGACAAGCTGTATTCCAAGTGGATGGCAAAGGGCTATTTTAAGGCCTCTGTAAATCCCGATAAGAAACCATTTACAATTGTTATGCCGCCGCCGAATATTACGGGTCAGCTGCATATGGGCCATGCGCTGGACAACACCATGCAGGATATCCTGATTCGTTATAAGAGAATGGCAGGATATGAAGCTTTATGGCAGCCTGGCTGTGACCATGCAAGTATTGCGACAGAGGTTAAGATCATCAATAAGCTGAAGGAAGAGGGCATTGAAAAGGCTGATCTGGGCCGCGAAGGTTTCCTTGAACGCGCGTGGGAATGGAAGGATGAGTACGGCGGACGTATTATCAATCAGTTAAAGAAACTGGGATCTTCCGCAGACTGGTCCAAAGAACGATTTACAATGGATGAAGGCTGCAGCAAGGCTGTAAAAGAAGTATTTGTACGTCTGTATGAAAAAGGATGGATCTACAAAGGTTCCAGAATTATTAACTGGTGTCCGATCTGCAAAACTTCCATTTCTGATGCGGAAGTAATTCATGAAGAACAGGCAGGACATTTCTGGCATATCAAATATCCGGTTAAAGGCAGTGATGAATTTGTTGAGATTGCAACGACACGTCCCGAAACCATGCTCGGCGATACTGCAGTAGCAGTACATCCGGATGATGAAAGATATACGCATCTGGTTGGCAAGACTCTGATCCTGCCGATTATGAACAAAGAGATTCCGATCATTGCAGACAGCTATGTAGATAAGGAATTTGGTACCGGCGCCGTTAAGATCACTCCCGCTCATGACCCGAATGACTTTGAGGTTGGCCGCCGCCACAATCTTCCTGAAATCAACGTTATGAATGACGATGCGACCATGAACGGTGTGTGCCCGAAATATGAAGGCATGGACCGCTACGAAGCCAGAAAAGCAATCGTAAAAGAACTGGAAGAGCTGGGACTTCTGGTAGGCATTGAACCTCATTCTCATAACGTAGGAACACATGATCGCTGCGGTTCTACAATCGAGCCGATGATCAAACCCCAGTGGTTTGTTAAGATGGACGAGATGGCAAAGCCTGCAATCGAAGCAATCAACAATGGCACATTAAAATTTGTACCGGAAAGCTATGCCAAGACGTATCTGCACTGGCTGAATGGCATCAGAGACTGGTGTATTTCCAGACAGCTGTGGTGGGGACATCAGATTCCTGCGTTTTACTGCAGCAAGTGCGGCAAAATGACCGTAAGCCGCGATGATCTGACGGTTTGTCCTGATTGCGGCGCGCCGGTTGTTCAGGATGAGGATACTCTTGATACCTGGTTCAGCTCAGCTCTGTGGCCCTTCTCTACTCTGGGATGGCCGGATAAAACACCGGAGTTAGATTATTTCTATCCTACCGATGTACTGGTAACAGGATATGATATTATTTTCTTCTGGGTAGTACGTATGGTATTCTCAGGCCTGGAACAAACAGGAAAAACACCGTTCCACACCGTTTTGATCCATGGACTGGTTCGTGATTCTCAGGGACGCAAGATGAGCAAATCCCTTGGAAACGGTATTGATCCTCTTAAGGTTGTTGACAAATATGGTGCGGATGCGCTGCGTATGACGCTTGTAACAGGCAATGCGCCCGGCAACGACATGCGTTTCTACTGGGAACGTGTAGAATCAAGCCGTAACTTTGCCAACAAAGTATGGAATGCTTCTCGTTTTATTATGATGAATCTGGACAAGGCAGAGGTTAGGGATGTTGATCTTTCTGAACTGACAGCCGCAGATAAATGGATTCTGTCAAAGGTGAATACGCTTGCAAAGGATGTAACGGAAAATCTGGATAAATATGAGCTGGGTATTGCATTATCCAAGGTTTACGACTTTATATGGGAAGAATTCTGCGACTGGTATATTGAGATGGTAAAACCCCGTCTGTACAGCGATACCGACAGCACGAAGGCTGCTGCGCTCTGGACTCTGAAAACCGTACTGATCCGTTCTCTGAAGATGCTGCATCCGTTCATGCCGTTCATTACAGAAGAAATCTTCTGTACACTGCAGGACGAAGAGGAATCCATTATGGTTTCTGAATGGCCTGTATATACGGAAGAACTGAATTTCGCGGCAGAGGAAAAGGCGATTGAAACGATCAAAGAAGCAGTACGTGCGATTCGTACCGTTCGTACTTCCATGAACGTACCGCCCAGCCGCAAAGCAAAGGTATTTGTAGTTTCTGAAAATGAAGAAATCTGCAGTATTTTTGAAAATGGCAGAGTATTCTTTGCAACTCTGGCATCTGCTTCTGAGGTTGCAGTACAGGCTGACAAGGCAGGAATTGCAGACGATGCAGTATCAGCGGTAATTCCCGGTGCTAATATTTATATTCCGTTTGCGGATCTGGTAGATCTGGAAAAGGAAATTGAACGTCTGAAGAAGGAAGAAGCAAAACTTTCCAAAGAAATTGCACGTTCCAAAGGTATGCTGAGCAACGAGAAGTTTATCAGCAAAGCGCCTGCGGCAAAGATTGAGGAAGAAAAAGCGAAGTATGAAAAATACCAGCAGATGATGGAACAGGTTCAGGCAAGACTGGCGCAGCTTCAGTAGAAAAATTGTCAGACACAAAAAAGTAAAAGCAAAAACTTTATATAGATTGCTTCGGCAGTTATTCTTGGGTTCAGGTACAGAAAGAATGTCCTGAACCCTTTTTTGCGTGATTCTGGCAGTCCTTGTGATTTGAAAAAAATGAAATAATTTGACCACTTTTGGTGAAAAAATACAAATATAAACAAAAAAGTTACGAATTTGTTAAAACAATTCATCAAAGTTTAATCTTATTGTATTAGAGGCGAATTGAAATAGTGGTTCAGGATATAGTATAATGATAACAAGTTATCTGCTGGATGAAAACGAACCAGGAGGTGAATACGAATGAAAAAGTATTTATCATTATTACTGATTTGCTTGTGTATGAGCATTACGGGATGCGGAAAAAACAATATTTTCGCTTCCGGGGAACAGGTGCAGACGGAGGCGCTTTCCGGGAAAAAAGCCGCCGGATTGGAAACTGCCGGGCCGGAAACGAAAGAGACAGAGCCTGAAACTTTGTCGCCGGAGGAAGAGGCAAGTGCTCTTTTGCAGACGCTTTACAAAAAAGATGCGCGAAATGAAGGCGCATACCGTCTTCCGATTAAGATGAAAGCAGAAGATATGATCATTCATATGGAGTGCAGTGAAAATTATCTGCTGCTGCTGACCTTGAGCGATAAGATGAATTTGCTGCTGTTTGACCTGGATACAGGAAAAACTGCAGCCAGCAGAACATTTGATCTGGACACGGAACGGCTTGGAGACTGTGGTTTCCTGGAAGACGGAAGAATATGGTTTTATGCGGCTGATAGAGGCAGACTCTTTTACCTGGATCGGAAATTTGAAATATTGAAAGAGGATTATCTGCCGAAAGCATACCAGTACAGCTGGTTCAGCGATTACCAGGAGGATATTTTGTGGTCGCTGAATACAGATGGAAAGACGCTGTTTTCTTACGATGTGAAATCAGGAAAAGAAGTAAAGTATAATTTAAACAAACTCCTTGGAATCAAATTGGATTCCGAAACGTACTGGTGGAGTCTTGGAAAAGCTTCTCATGGTTTTGCCTATCTGACAGTAATGAAAGGTCTTGGAAACTGCAGCTGTTATTGTATTTCAGCTGAAGACGGAACGGCTGTTTTGAATGAATTGTTAAGCACCACATCGATGGTTTTTAACGGGGACTGCGCCGCGTATTTTTTCTCGGGTAATTATCGTCTTGTAGATCTTTCAGACCCGGAAACGGTTATTAACTTAAAGGAAATGGAACGTCAGAATGTGGTAGGATATGAAGATTACTATATGTTCTGCAGTTCAGATGAAAGATTGTCGATCTATGATATGGAAAAGGGACTTTATTACGATGGCTATCAGCTGGAAACGGCGCCGCAAGAGGGCTTTTGGAGTTTCATTTCGGGAATTACAATGAGAAAGGATACGTCTCAGGTTATATTTTCGGTGGAATATCCGGAAGAAAAGCAGCTGATTCTTTACGATATGGCCAATCTTCTGCCTCAGACGGCGCAGCTTGAACGCGAGTCGGAAAAGACGGTAAAGCAGAAACTGAAGCAGGAGTGGAATGAGCTGGAAAGTGAATTTGGTATCGATCTGCTTACAACTGCGGAGGCGATGAAAAAACCGGATTCTTCCGGATATCATCTTGAAAAAATCGGCAGCATAATGGATAAATGGGATGCGGTTTCTACATTAAAGCAGTTTCTGGAGACTATGCCTGCGGGAATGATGAAAGAGATTGTGGCCGGAATCGGAAATCCGCTTGAAATCTGTTTCAGCAGCACGATTACGGGTGAGTCGGACGAGGGAAATTTAAACAGCGCCGGTGCGTATGTTACCTTCTGGTATGATGAAAAAATACAGGATTTTATAACCAGGATGACGGCAGATGTGACAATAAAAACAGATTTGCTGCGTAATATGTCACATGAATTCCTGCATTTGATGGAGGAACATTTTACCGATTGCGAATTTGAAATTTATAATGAAGAAGAAAAAGGGCTGAAAGTGATCAGCGCAGAGGAAAAGGCGCGGCAGGATATTTTGCGGGATTGGGAGTCGAAATGGGAAAAAATGTCGCCGTCTGAGTCTTACTTCTATGATTATGATGAATCTGTCTGGGCTTATGAGGAGAATGAGCTTGATTATATTTACACAGATGGAAAGAGCATGAAAAAGGTATATTTTATTGATTCTTACAGCAGAACGTATCCGAAGGAAGACCGGGCGAGGATTTTTGAATATCTTTATATGGCTGGTTTTGGTCAGGAACTGCCAACCTGTTTTGAAAGTCCTCACATCAGAAAAAAAGCGGTGTATTTATGCGAATTAATCCGCTGCTGCTATTCTTCGGTTGATTCTGAGACGAGAAATCCCTGGGAAGCAGCGCTGTCTGATAAAGAGTGGAAGCGCATTCTGAAAAACCGCAGCAAACGTCTTTCTTCATAAGGGATGGCACGGAATGCAGATGAAAGGGCCTTCTGAATATCCGTTCAATAAACGGATATTCAGAAGGCCCTTTTGTATAGCATACTGTCTGGAAAATCTGGTAAAATTATTCTTCAGAGCTGTTCTGCTGAATCATACGTTTGCGGATGGATGCATCGCTTTCCAGATATTCATCGTAGGTGGTGATCTTATCGATCAGCTTGCCGTCGATGATTTCCATGATACGGTTTGCAGTTGTCTGTACAAACTGGTGGTCATGGCAGGAGAACATGATAACACCGCTGAATTTGATCAGCGCATTATTCAGGGATGTGATGGACTCCATATCCAGGTGGTTGGTGGGTTCATCAAAAAGCAGAACGTTGGTTGCTTTGATCATCATCATAGAGAGCTGGCAGCGCACGCGCTCACCACCTGATAATACGGGGAGCAGCTTCATTCCTGCATCTCCGGGGAAGAGCATACGTCCCAGGAAGCCTCTTACGTAAGTAGCATCTTTGATCGCGGAGAACTGTGTCAGCCAGTCTGTAATGGTCAGTTCATCCTTAAAGATATCGGTGTTGTCTTTTGCAAAGTAAGCCTGTGAAGTGGTGATGCCCCATTTGTAAGAGCCTTCATCAGGTTCCATTTCACCGGCAAGAATCTTAAAGAGAGTTGTTTTTGCCAGTTCATTAGCGCCGACAAGAGCAACCTTGTCTTCACGGTTGAGAATAAAGGAAATATCGTCCAGAACCTTTACGCCGTCAATTGTTTTGCTCAGATGTTCTACAGTCAGAACTTCATTGCCGATCTCTCTTTCGGGACGGAAATCGATATAAGGGTACTTACGGCTGGAAGGACGGATCTCATCCAGCTGGATCTTTTCCAGAGCACGTTTTCTGGAGGTTGCCTGCTTGGATTTGGAAGCATTGGCAGAGAATCTCTGGATAAAGTCCTGTAATTCCTTGATCTTTTCTTCTTTCTTACGGTTTGCTTCTTTCATCTGACGGATCATCAGCTGGCTGGATTCATACCAGAAATCATAGTTACCGGCGTAGAGCTGAATCTTGGCGTAATCAATATCAGCAGTATGTGTACAAACCTTGTTCAGGAAGTAACGGTCGTGAGATACAACGATAACGGTATTCTCGAAGTTGATCAGGAATTCTTCAAGCCATGCAATCGCGTCCAGATCCAGGTGGTTGGTAGGTTCGTCGAGCAGCAGGATATCGGGATTTCCAAACAAAGCCTGTGCTAACAGAACCTTTACCTTCTGGGAACCGTTCAGGTCCGCCATCAGAGTGTAATGCAGTTCTGTTTCGATACCAAGACCATTCAACATGGTAGCAGCATCGGATTCTGCTTCCCAGCCGTTCATGGCAGCGAACTCACCTTCCAGTTCAGCGGCCTTCAAACCGTCTTCTTCGGTAAAATCGGTCTTCATGTAAATGGCATCTTTTTCTTTCATAATATCATACAGTCTCTGATTTCCCATAATAACGGTATCCAGAACGGTATATTGGTCATACTGGAAATGATCCTGTTTCAGGAAAGAAAGACGCTGGCCGGAGCTGATGGTAACATCGCCCTTGGTAGGTTCCAGTTCTCCGGAAAGGATTTTCAGGAAAGTGGATTTACCGGCGCCGTTAGCACCAATCAGGCCATAGCAGTTGCCTTCGGTGAATTTAATATTAACATCTTCAAATAATGCTTTTTTGCCAAATCTTAAAGTTACATTATTAGCAGCAATCATGTTTTTGTCCTTTCATAGATATCTATATATAGTAGTTGTATGTTTTTGGGATGACAATCATGGGTTATTGTACAGGAAAAGTTTGAGGATTGCAAGAGGGTTTGTCTTGCAGAATCCTTATTTTTAAGATAATATGAAGGTTGCGCATAATATCTGTTTAGAATTGTGAAAAAACCATAAACTGGATAAGAACACTTGTTCTTGATGCGCAAATGTGATATAGTAAAGTAAAATGCAGGGCAGAATAATGTACCGGCATGGCCGTGGACAGATAAAAGTTTGATTTTTGATAAAAGATATAGGGTGAAAAAGATGTATATTATTGCAGGACTTGGTAATCCGGGGGCAAAGTATGAAGGAACCCGGCATAATGTAGGATTTTCAGTGATTGATGCACTGGCAGAGAAGCATGGTATCAGTGTGGATAAGAAACAGTTTAAGGGACTGACCGGAAGAGGCATGATAGCGGGACAGCAGGTCCTTCTGCTGAAACCTCTTACGTATATGAATCTGAGTGGGGAAAGTCTCCGCGCAGCATTTGATTTTTATAAACCGGAGCTCGATCAGGTGCTTGTTATTTTTGATGATATCAGCCTGGAGACAGGTCAGCTCCGCATTCGCAAGAAAGGAAGCGCCGGTGGTCACAACGGGGTAAAAAGCATTATCTCTCATCTCGGAAGTATGGATTTTCCAAGGATTAAGGTAGGGGTCGGCGAGCCTTCAAGAGAAGAACTGGTCGATTTTGTACTGGGACGTTTTCATGGAGATGATGTGGCTGTGATGAAAGAAACCGTAGCAACGGCGGTTCTGGCAGTGGAAACCTTCCTTTCGGAGGGTCCGCAGGAAGCAATGAATCTTTATAATAAGAAGAAAGAGAAAAAGGAAACAAGGCATGAAGCATTGGAGTGATTTTCTGGAGGAAGCGGGAGAGTATTCGGCGGCACGACGTGCGTTAAAGCAGAAAACGCAGACAGGTAAGGGTGCTGTCGGCATTTTTGGATGTATTGACGCGGCGAAAGGCCATATAGTACACAGCCTTGGACAGGGCTATGATTTTCGCCTTCTGATAACAGCTGATGAACAGAAAGCAAGACAGTATTGTGAAGATCTGCGCAATTTTGAACAGGATGTCTGGTATTATCCGGCAAGAGACCTGCTGTTCTTTAATGCAGATATTCAGGGCAATGAAATTACGGCTCAGAGAATGATGGTGATCAGCAGAATCCTTGAATTTGGAAAAGGAACCATTGTTACGACAATAGATGGATGTATGGATGCGCTGGTTCCGTTAGATCAGATTCGAAAGAATACGCTCGAGATTGCGTCGGGTGATGTGCTGAATCTGGAACAGCTGAAAAAACAGCTGGTTTATATGGGATATGAACGATGCGGTCGTGTTTCCTCGCCTGGTCAGTTCTCTGTGCGCGGCGGTATTATCGATATTTTTATCCTGACAGAGGATAATCCGATTCGAATTGAGATGTGGGACGATGAGGTAGATACGCTTCGATATTTTGACAGGGAAAGTCAGCGCTCGTTGGATGAGGGGGCAGAGAGTATACGGATTTATCCGGCGTCTGAAGTGGTTTTGGATGAGGGAAGCGTGTATGCAGGCCTGCATCGGATCGAAGAAGAGTGCGCTTCCTGCGAAAAGGCGCTGCGAAAGCAGATGCGGACGGAAGAAGCCAGCCGTTTGAGAAAGATGGCAGATTCTCTGGCAGAGGATATGAAGGAAGGGATGATTACTTCTGCTGTTAACGGGTTTATGAAGTACTTTTTTGATGATACGGTATCTTTTCTGGAGTATTTTCCGGAGAATACCTGTATTTTCCTGGATGAGCCCGTGAGACTGCAGGAAAAATTATCTGCCATTTTGAAAGAGTTCCAGGAGAGTATGAGGATGCGTCTGGAAAAGGGCTATATTCTTCCGGGACAGGCAGATTCCCTGCTTTCAGAGAAGGAGGTTGTCTGGCATCTGGAGAAGCATTATCTGGCTGTTATGGGTGGACTGGAACAGAAGGATTCTCTTGTTGCTACTGATTTCCATACAACGATCATGTCGAGGAATGTGAACAGCTATCAGAATCGTGTTCCGGAGCTGACAGCGGATCTGGCAAAGTGGTGCAGGGAGCAGTATCGGATCGTTCTGGTATCTGCTTCCCGTACCAGAGCAAAGCGTCTGGCGGAAAATCTGCGCAATGATTATATGCTGGCGGCAGATTATACGGAAGAGGAGGGTGCTTACCCTGCGCCGGGAAGGATTCTTGTCACAACAGGAACTCTTTTGCAGGGCTTTGAATATCCTCTGCTTCGAGCGGTTGTTATCACAGAGAACGATATGTTTGGCATGCGCAAAAAGAAGCGCAGAAAAAAGCATTCCTACAGCGGCCAGGCAATCAGCAGCTTTCAGGAACTGAAGCCCGGAGATTATGTAGTGCATGAAAGTCATGGACTGGGTGTTTACCGTGGTGTACAGAAGATGGAAAGCAAGGGGATTACGCGGGATTATCTGAAGATTGAGTATGGAGACGGCGGAAATCTGTATGTGCCGATCACTCAGTTTGATCTGGTGCAGAAGTATGCTTCTTCAGATGCGGATAAGACGCCGAAGCTGAACCGGCTGGGCGGAAAAGAGTGGAAGCAGACGCATGCAAAGGTAAAAGGTGCGGTTCAGCAGATCGCAAAAGAACTGGTGACTTTATATGCGGCAAGACAGTCGAAAAAGGGGTATCAGTTCAGCGAGGATACGGTATGGCAGGCAGAGTTTGAAGAGATGTTTCCTTATACAGAGACTGAGGATCAGCTGGAAGCAATTCAGTCTGTGAAAAATGATATGGAAAGCCCCAAAATTATGGATCGTCTTGTCTGCGGCGATGTAGGATTCGGAAAAACCGAGGTGGCGATCCGAGCGGCCTTCAAGGCGGTACAGGATGGAAAACAGGTCGTTTATCTGTGTCCTACAACGATTCTGGCGCAGCAGCACTACAATACTTTTGTACAGCGTATGAGCAAATATCCTGTTCGTATAGACCTGCTCTGCCGTTTCAAGACACCTGCGCAGCAGAAGAAGACAACGCAGGATCTGAAGACAGGTCTGGTTGATATTGTGATCGGAACACACCGCGTATTGTCAAAGGATGTGGTTTATAAGGATCTGGGCCTTCTGATCATTGATGAAGAGCAGCGTTTTGGTGTAAATCATAAGGAAAAGATCAAACAGCTGAAGAATACAGTGGATGTTTTGACTTTAACTGCGACGCCGATTCCGAGAACTCTGCATATGAGTCTGATTGGAATACGAGATCTGAGTATGCTGGAGGAGCCGCCTTTAGACAGGACTCCGATTCAGACTTATGTTATGGAGCATGATGAGGAACTGATCCGTGAAGCAATCAATCGTGAATTGTCCAGAAATGGCCAGGTTTACTATGTATATAACCGGGTAGGCAATATTGCGGCGGTAGCCGCAAGGCTGCAGGAGATGCTGCCGGACGCAGTTGTGGAGTTTGCCCATGGACAGATGAGCGAGCGCCAGCTGGAACGGATTATGCTGGATTTTGTCAATGGTGAAATCGATGTTCTGGTTTCTACAACGATCATTGAAACAGGACTTGATATTTCCAATGTCAATACGATCATTATTCAGGACGCGGATCGTTTCGGACTTTCCCAGCTTTATCAGCTGAGAGGACGTGTGGGACGTACCAACCGTACCTCCTATGCTTTTATGACGTACACGCCGGGGAAGATTTTAAGAGAGGTGGCTGAAAAACGTCTGGAAGCGATCCGACAGTTTACGGATCTTGGCTCCGGTGTCAAAATTGCCATGCGCGATCTTGAGATTCGTGGCGCGGGTACGCTTCTCGGAGCTTCACAGAGCGGACATCTCGAGGCGGTAGGATATGATCTTTACTGTAAGATGCTGAATGTAGCGATTAAGAATCTGAAAGAGGATAAAGTGGAAGATCTGCTTCAGACCTTTGATACACAGCTTGATATTTCTCTGAACGCATATATTCCGCCGTCTTATATCAGCAGTGAGAATCAGAAGCTTGAGATGTATAAGAAGATTGCTTCGATTGAGAACAAAAATGATTATATGGATATGCAGGATGAGCTGATAGATCGGTTTGGCGAGATGCCGACAGCAGTGGAGAACCTTCTGATGGTTGCATTTATGAAAGCGAAGGCGCACGAGAATTATATTGTAGAGCTGCTTGCAAAGCCTGAAAAGATCACCATAAAGATGCTTGCAAAAGCGCCGGTTCAAAGTGATAAGGTGCTGCCCTTCATGCAGGCATATGGAGGAAGACTGCGTTTTGTGAACGGGGAAACTCCCGGTTTTTCCTATCAGGAGAAGAAAGGGGCTCTTATGACGCCTCAGGAGCAGATCATTGTAATCAATGAACTGCTTGACCGTATGAAAAAAGAATTGTTTGTGTGACGTATGGATTAATGATTCGCATTGCATAGAGTATTGATTTGTTATATAATTGGGTATCTGAATTTTGTTTCGCAAAGGCCTGAAGGCTTCTGCAGAAACAGGAAAATTTTGGGAAGTTGTGTGAGGCTACAGCAACTGGAAAGGAACAGCATATGACAAGAATTGGTATGTTAACAAGCGGTGGAGATTGTCAGGCATTAAATGCTACTATGAGAGGTATTGCAAAGGCGCTTTATAACTTATATGAGGATGTGGAAATTTTCGGTTTCCTGGATGGATATAAAGGGCTCATTTATGCGGAATACAAGAAGATGGAAAGAAGCGATTTCAGCGGTATCATCAAAAGAGGCGGTACGATTCTGGGAACCTCCAGACAGCCGTTTAAATTAATGGGTGTACCGGATGAAAGAGGGCTTGATAAGGTTCAGGCGATGATCCATACCTATAAAAAATTACGCCTTGACTGTCTTTTTGTACTGGGCGGCAATGGAAGCCAGAAAACAGCTAATCTTTTAAGTCAGAATGGCCTGAATGTAATTGGCCTGCCCAAAACAATTGATAATGACCTTTGGGGAACCGATATGACCTTTGGTTTTAACAGCGCGGTAGAAATCGCGACGAATGCAATTGACTGCATTCATACAACAGCAGCGTCTCATGGACGTGTATTTATCGTGGAAATTATGGGACATAAGGTTGGCTCTCTGACCCTTGAAGCCGGTATCGCAGGCGGAGCAGATGTTATTTTGCTTCCGGAGATTCCGTATGATATCAACAAGGTTGCGGAAGCGGTAAAACGCAGAGCAAAAGCAGGCTGTGGATTTACGATTATTGCAGTGGCAGAAGGCGCTATTTCAAAAGAGGATGCGCTGCTTACAAAGAAAGAGTACAAGAAAAAGCTGCTGGAATCTCCTTATCCTTCAGTATCCTATGAGATCGCAGCACGTCTGGAAGAGCTGACAGGCTCGGAGGTAAGAGTTACTGTGCCCGGTCATATGCAGAGAGGCGGAGAACCGAGCCCTTATGACAGAGTATTGGCTTCCCGTCTGGGAGCAAGAGCAGCTGAGATGTGCAAGAATGGAGAATTCGGCAATCTGGTTGTTATTAAAAATGGCGTAATTGATAAATTCCCGTTAGAGGAAAGCGCAGGCAAACTGAAGATGGTATCACCTGACTCAGATGAGGTAAAGGAAGCGCGTCTGCTGGGTATTACATTTGGAGACTGATGCAGGCGATTGAGATTGTTCTGTACAGCTTTTATCCGCAGGGCTTTCCGGTGAGAATATCGGATGAAAAAACAGCTGTCCTTTACGGGCAGCTGCGGTAAAATTTTGGAGGAACAAGATGTCATATACGGCTTTATACAGAAAATGGCGTCCGCCGGTTTTTGATGACGTAAAGGGGCAGGACCCGATTGTGTCAGCATTAAGAAATCAGATCAATACAGGGCGCATTGGTCACGCATATCTGTTTTGCGGAACTCGTGGAACAGGTAAAACATCTGTGGCTAAGATCTTTGCCAGAGCAGTAAACTGTGAGAATCCTGTAAATGGAAATCCGTGCAACAGCTGTCCGAGCTGTCTGGCGGTTAATCAGGGAAATTCCGTGAATGTAATGGAGATTGATGCGGCTTCTAACAATGGCGTTGATAATATTCGTGAAATCCGTGATGAAGTAAGATATGCACCGACAGAGGGCAGGTATAAGGTTTATATCATTGATGAAGTGCATATGCTTTCAACAGGTGCGTTTAATGCATTGCTGAAAACACTGGAAGAACCCCCTGCTCATGTGATTTTTATTCTGGCTACAACAGAGGTTCATAAAATCCCGATTACTGTTCTTTCCAGATGTCAGCGGTATGATTTTCGAAGGATTTCAGCGGATGTAATAGCAGCACGTCTGGGGGAACTTACCGCAGGGGAAGGCGTGGAGATCGAGGAACGCGCGCTGCGCTATATTTCGAGAAAAGCAGACGGTTCCCTGCGTGATTCCATCAGCCTGCTGGATCAGTGTATTGCTTTTCACTATGGGGAGCTTCTTACTTATGATAAAGTGCTGAACGTATTGGGAGCTGCAGGTTATGACCTGTTTGGAGGTCTGCTGGAGGCAGCGCTTGATGGCCGCACAGCGGATTGCATCGGATTGATTGATGAAATTGTGATGCAGGGACGCGAACTGGGGCAGCTGGTAAGCGATTTTATCTGGTATCTGCGTAATATCATGCTGTTGAAGGCGTCTGATCTTGACGCGGATACGCTTGAAGTATCGGAAGAAGAGCTGCTTGAGCTGGGAAGGATGAGCCGAAAAATCAGCGAAGATACGCTGTTACGTTATATCCGGGTTTTTTCAGAGCTTTCCGGTAAGATACGTTTTGCTTCAGATAAGCGGGTGCTGCTTGAAATGGCATTTATTAAGCTGATTCGACCGGAGACAGAGCTTAATCTGGATTCTGTTCTCAATCGTCTGGAGCTTCTGGAAAAGAAGCTGGAACAGGGCTATGTGCTTTCAGGCACATCAGCTCTGCCCTCTTCCTTTTCAGATTCCGGTATTCATATAACTTCCCACGGTCCGCAGACAGCAGGCGGCGAAGGAAGCGCTCTGTTAGCAGGCCAGACGCAGGAGACAGGAGACGAAAGACAGGGAAATCCGGCAGCAGAGACGCAGGAAAAGGCAATATCGATTCCCTCTGATCAGATGGGGCGCTATAAGCTGCTTCAGAAAAACTGGGGTAAGATCCTTTCTGCACTTACCTCCAGATCTGCTAAAATTGCCCTGCAGAGATCAGAAATTGAACCGGACAGCACAGGCAGCGGTTTTTGTATTGTCTTTTTGGAAGAAAAGTATTATGCTATTGGAGCGCGTGCTCCGTATCTTGCAGGAATCAAAGCAGCTGCACAGCAGATTACAGGTGTGGAGGCTGAATTCCGGTTTGTATTGAATGAAGATGGAGTCAGAAACAGGTATATCAGTGATGAACAGCTTCAGTCTGTTTTTCACGGTGTCGAAATAGAAGAAGAGTGATTGCAAAGGAGTATTATTTATGGCTAAAAGAGGTGGATTTGGCGGCGGTATGCCCGCTAATATGAATAACCTGATGAAACAGGCGCAGAAGATGCAGAGACAGATGGAAGAGGCGAAAAAAAACCTGGATGAGAAGGAATACACAGCAAAAGCCGGAGGCGGTGCTGTGGAAGTAAAGATGTCTGGTAAAAAAGAGCTTCTTTCTGTAAAACTGGCAGAAGAAGTGGTTGATCCTGATGATATCGAAATGCTGGAAGATCTGATCGTTGCAGCTGTAAACGAAGCAAGTCGTGCAGTAGATGACGACACAGCAAAAACAATGGGAGCATTTACCGGCGGTATGGGTCTGCCCTTCTGATCAACCTTATTTGATTTATCCGGGATAGACAGTGATGTTGTCTGTATGGATTGTATCTGTCATATAGACTGTGGCTGTCATACGGACTGTAACTGCCATATGGATTGTACTGGCTGCAGCACTGTATAGAACCTGGAGAGACAGGAGGAAACCATGGATTATTATGGAAGTCAGATTAATGCTTTGATCGAGGAGCTTTCAAAGCTTCCCGGAATCGGAAGCAAGTCTGCCCAGAGGCTGGCTTTTCACATTATTAACCTGCCCAAAGAGCAGGCGGAAAAATTATCCAGTACGATTATAGAGGCGAGAAACAAGGTTCGATATTGCAGCTGCTGCTGTACATTGACAGATGATGAACTTTGTCCTATCTGTAAAAATCCGGCAAGAAATCACAAACAGATCATGGTGGTGGAAAATCCAAGAGATCTGGCGGCATATGAAAAAACAGGGCGATATGAGGGCGTATATCATGTCCTTCACGGCGCTATTTCGCCATCTCGGGGAATCGGGCCTGCAGATATCCGTTTAAAGGAACTTATGACGCGATTAGCCGGAGATGTGGATGAACTGATCATCGCAACTAATTCAAGTCTGGAAGGCGAAGCTACTGCTATGTATATCAGCAAGCTGGTAAAACCTGCAGGTATTAAGCTGACAAGAATAGCAAGTGGAGTTCCGGTCGGAGGAGACCTGGAATATATAGATGAAGTAACTTTATTAAGAGCTTTAGAGGGAAGGGTACTTTTATAAGTACCCTTTTTGTGTTAAGATATTTTGTGTCAATATGGTTAATGAAAACGGGTTATACGGAGGAAGGTATTTTGGAAAAACAGGATATAAGCCGGGCGGCCAGAACAATGCGGTCGCTGATGCGGGAAAATAGATATAAAGAAGTTATAAAACTGGCAGAAAGCCTGAATTTGAATCGTATTAATAACGGATTGCTGATTCTGGATATTGTAGAAGCATATGAGAAGCTGGGGAAGAAAAAAGAGGCGAAGGATACACTGCTCAACTATTATGATGTACATGGTATTACCGGACGTAATATGATGCAGAAGCTGATAGAACTGTGTATTGAAACCCGTGATATTGCCAATGCGGTCGGTTTATGCATGGAATTTGAAAATGAATGGCCGGAAAGCAGCATTTCTTATCTGATGAGATATCAGATCACATCTTCAGCCGGAGGAAATCTGGAAGAACAGATTCATTATCTGGAAAAATATAAAGAGGCTGAGTTTGAGGAACGCTGGGCATATGAACTGGCAAAATTATATGATAAAAACAATCAGCGTGAGAAGAGCGCGGAGCTCTGCCATGAGATTATTTGTTTCTTTGGACATGGAAAATACGTTGAAAAGGCTGCTCGCTTGAAAGAAAAGTTAACAGGGTTAACAGATGATGAAGTAAATGTTCTGGAGAATGCTGCTCGCCGCGCAGAGGAAAACCGGAGACAGAGAGAAGAGGAACGTGTGCGCCGGGAAGAGGAAGCGAGACGGGAAGAAGAAGCGCGCAGAGTTGAAGAAGCACGCAGATAAGAAGCGCGCTTAGAATACGTGCGTAGGGAAGATGCGCGCAGAGTATA